>NZ_LBBT01000358.1 GCF_001006285.1 Paraclostridium benzoelyticum | reverse complement strand
TTCAACTTTATTTTATCTTTAAATTTACTATATAAAATAATTATAAGAGAGGTAATATTTATGGGTTTATGGTGTAAATCAAATAAAAAATGCGGATTTAAAAAACCTAATAAATGTAAAAAATATTACTATAATTGCAACAACTCTTCATGCGGTAACAACAATAATTCAAATATCACTCCTTGCAGTGGTAAAAAACCTGTAAGTTCTACAAACCATTATAAAACTTATACATGCTTAGATGGAAAAGATTATTTTGTTGTAAATGAAAACTTCTATGATAATTACTATGAAAAATGTAACCACTACTATATAACTGATTGCAATCATATAACTGATCATTACTATGAATATAATGTATATCATTATGATACAAAGGATACTCACGATGAAAAGTATGTTTGCAAAGATGTAGATAAGATAGATCCAAATAATAATTGTGTAGAAAAAAATAATGGTTGTTTAGAAAAAGAAAATTGTGATTGCCACTGTGGATGTAACTGCGATTATTGTAAAAAGCATAGAGAAAACAGCAGTTGCTAGTTAAATAAAAATACTATTTCCCCTAGTATTTTTATTTCTAGGGGAGATAATTTTTACCTCTTATATATTATTTTTATAAAACAAACAAACCTATTCAAATGAATAGGTTTGTTTGTTTTTATTCTTTGTTTCCATTTATAAGCATAAAAAATGTTGTTGCATTCTTACTAGTGCTAAACTCATCAGTATCTTTGTATTTATCAATAAATTCATTTGTTATACCTACGAAGTCAATATCTCCATTTTCATATAAATTCACATCAGCAGATCCTTCTTTTACAATTTTTGTATTTACAGACTCTAATTTTACACTATTTTTATCCCAGTAATTTTGATTTTTAGTCATTATATAAACATCATCTAATTTCCATTTAGTTAAAGTAAATGGTCCATTATATAATGTAGATTCTTTAGTTGTTCCATATTTATCACCTTGATTTTCTATAAACTTTTCATTTTGTGGGAAAAATACTGGAAATGCCATCAATCTGTCAAAATAACTAACAGGTCTATTAAGTTTTATTTCTAATGTATAATCATCCAATGCTTTAACACCTACATCTTCAGATTCTTTAGTTTTTCCTATATTGTAATCTTGAGCTCCAATAATATCATACATTATAAATCCATATTGAGATGCAGTTTCTGGATTTAACGTTCTTTTAAAAGCATATTCAAAATCATTAGCTGTTACTTTATCTCCATTGCTCCATTTAGAATCTTCTCTTAAATTAAAAGTCCAAGTTTTCTTATCTTCTGATGCTTCCCAACTCTTAGCAATACCTTCAACTACCTTACCATCATTGTCTACCCTTACAAGACCTTCCATAACATTATTTGCAGCACTAAATGATAATGAATCTGTAGATCTACTCATATCTAAAGAAGGTATATCTGAAGTACTTGTTAAATTTAATTCATTTCGTCCTTCTGAACTTGCCCATTTGTAAGCGTATTTTGCTCCGTATGGAATTATAGTTATTCCATCTACATAAGATTTTTGTATATAAGCACTACTACTTTGGAAAAGAGGCATTATAAATGCATCACTCAATAAAAGTTCTTCTGCTTTAGCGTATTTTTTCCAACTATCATTAATATTTGTTGAAGTTTTTCCTTCTTCTATCAAAGAATTATAGTCTTTACTATCATATCCACTATTTACTCCAAATTTTCCAGTAGTAGTAAACGTCTCTAAAAATGTTAATGGATCTGGATAATCAGCAACCCAAGAGCTATAAACTAAATCATAATCTCCTTGTGCTTCTAATTGTTGCTTTTGCTTAAATGGGACTTGTTTTATCTCTACTGTCATTCCATCTAGATTTTTTTGTAATTGACTTTGAAAAAATTCTCCTACTCTCTTACTACTTTCAACGTCTGATGTTAAAACTTCTATTGTAACTTTATCAAAATTCAATTCATTCTTTGCTTTTTCCCAATGTTCTTTTGCTTCTTTCAAATCATACCCACTTCCCATATTTCCAGCAATTTCTCTATAATCTTTACCTTCATCATTTATCGCTAATCCCTCTGGTGTATAATAATTTACTGGGTTTGATCCATTGTTCAAAATCACACTAGTTATTTCACTTTTATCAACCGCCATAGATATCGCAAGTCTTGCTTCTTTATTTTTTAATAATTCACTAGAATTTATAACTTTATCCTTTTCTTGACTGCTGCATCCTACTAAGATTGATGTACTCATTAATGTAATTAGTGTAATTGTCGATACATATTTTTTTAATATCATGTATATCCCCCCCACTTTAATATATTTTATTAACAAAGGAGCTATTAGTTACACAATTTTAATCCCCATTTTCTTTCAATATAATCCATCTTTAAATTTAAATAAAAAAAGAAAGTGAAGGGTTTTGTACATTTTACCCTTCACTTTCTTTTTTTATTTAAATTAATTTTTAGCGTAAACCATATTTCCATCTATTATTGTATATAAAGTTTCGGTAAATACTTCCATAGGGTTCCCTGTAAATATAGCTATATCTGCATCTTTTCCAGCTTCAATACTTCCCAATCGATCATCAACTCCACAAATTTTTGCTGCATTTATGGTTATGGCTTTAAGAGCTTCATCTACTCCTAATCCTTTTTTAGCTGCAAACCCTGCACATATTGGCAAATACTGAATAGGTATTACTGGATGATCTGTTGTTATCGCAACTTGAACTCCATTTTTATTTAATTTTCCAGCTGTTTCAAATGTTCTATTTTTAAGTTCTACTTTACTTCTATTAGTTAGGCTAGGCCCAACAATCGCACTAAAACCGGAATTTTTTATGTATTGTGCAATAAGATGTCCTTCTGTGCAATGATCTAATGTCATATCTAAGTCAAACTCTTTGGCAATTCTAATGGCTGTAAGTATATCATCTGCTCTGTGTGCATGAGCTTTCAGTGGTATTTTCTTATCTAAAACATCAATAAAACATTCTTGTTTTAAATCAATATCAAAATATTCACCTTTCTGTTTAGCTATTTCTTTCTTGTTTTTGTAATTCAAAGCGTTAGTTAACGCTTCTCTTAAAATTGCAGCCGTAGCCATTCTCGTGGATGGAGATATACTTTTAGATGAGTATACTCTTTTAGGGTTTCCCCCAAATGCAACTTTCATAGCTGCGTCCTCTTTTACAATCATATCGTCTATAGATGTTCCACTCGTTTTTATAAAAGTAAATTTACCTCCACATACATTAGCACTTCCTTGGCCCGTCATAACAGAGGTTATTCCTCCTTCTATAGCATCCTTAAATGCCTCATCTAAAGGATTTATTGCATCTATTGCTCTTAAGTGCGCTGTAATCGGTGTTGTTGATTCATTTATATCGTCACCTTCAAATCTTATACCTTCTTCACTTAATCCTATGTGACAATGAGATTCAATAATTCCTGGCATCACCCATCCGCCTTTAGCATCTATAACTTCCATAATATCTAATTCATTTATATATTTATCAACATTTATTATCTTTCCATCATCTATAAGTACACATCCATTTTCATAGTTTTCGCCCGTCATAGTTATAATTTTTCCATTTTTTATTAAAATCATTAAATCCTCCAAATTATAGTTTTAGTTTTATATACAATCACATTTAATTTCAAAGAAAGATTTTGGATGTGAACATACAGGACATATTTCTAATGCTTTTTTCCCATTATGAATATGTCCACAGTTCATACATCTCCATGTAACCTCTTCTTCCTTCTTAAATACACTATTATCATCTAAGTTTTTTATAAGCTCTAAATATCTTTCCTCATGCTGTTTTTCAATTTTACCAACAGACTTAAAAAGATATGCTATATCATCAAATCCTTCTTCCTGTGCCTCTTTTGCAAATCTATAATACATATCTGTCCATTCATAATTTTCTCCTTCAGCTGAGTCAATTAAATTATTTTTCGTAGAATGTATTCCATTATTAATTAATTTAAACCAAATTTTCGCATGTGCCATCTCATTGTTTGCTGTTTCTTCGAAGTATTGAGCTATCTTGTTATATCCTTCTTTTTTTGCTTGATTTGCATAGTAATTATATTTAGCTGTAGCCTGAGACTCTCCAGCAAATGCTATCATTAAATTTTTTACAGTTTTGCTATCTTTTAAATCCATAATTCTCCTCCTTAATATTAAGTAGTCCTTATTATCTTTAATATTAAGATTTCAATGATATTATTACTAAAAAAGAAAACCTTTTTCTTTCTGTATGATATAATTTATATAATATTAATTTTAAGGTGGTAATTTATATGAAAAATCCAATTGTTACTATGAAAATAAAAGATGGAAAATCTATAAAAATAGAACTTTTTCCAAATGAAGCTCCTGAATCTGTAAAAAACTTTATAAGTCTTATACATAAGGGGTTTTATAATAATACAGCATTTTGGAGAGTAGAAAATGATAAGTTAATTCAAGGTGGTTGCCCAGAAAATAATGGTACAGGAGTTTTAGGATATAGTATAAAAAGTGAGTGTTTAGCTAACGGAGTAGATAATAACTTAAAATTCACTAGAGGAACTATTGGTTACGGTAGATTTGAGCATAATACAGAAAGTTGCCATTTTTTTATAGTTACTCAAGACACTCCTCAACTTGATGAAAATTTTGCTCCCTTTGGACGAATTATAGATGGAATGGATGAGGTTGATAGAATAAGTAGAGTTGAAGCTGAGCTAGAGGTTTTCTTACATAGAGCTGTTGAAAAAATATATATTGAAAATATGACTGTAGAAACATTTGGAGTTAAATACGATGAGCCAACTAAACTTTTAGGATTATCTAAAGAAGAAACTTTATCAAAATGGAATGCTACTATGGAAGAACGTAAAAAAACAGGCTATAAAGTGGTATAAAAATAAGTAGCATTAGCTACTTATTTTTTATTTAATGCTATATCTTTATTTTTATAAGCTTTGTAACAGTTTAAAAACTCTCTAGTGTTAAATATGTACTTACCACTTATTTGTGTATAGTAAGCTCCTGTAGAATCATATATATCTTTTATTTTTTGCGTTAAGTTTTTGTTGTAGTATCTTAGTTCTTTAAACTCTTTTTTTAACCTGTCCGCTGTTAGCCATAATTTATTACAATTTATATCTGCAAGTCTTATGTTTTCAAATGACATATTATTTTTTTGACCATCTACATATAATTCAGCTAATATTTCCTGCAAGTTCTCATTTGTCAAATCATGATTAAGTTTTATGTATGTTATTGCACCCATTCCATCTCTACCTTTTTCATTTAATTTTTCTTGGTTTATAAGTGCATTTAATGGTTGTCTTTTTATGTATACATAATTTAAATCATCTAGTATATACTCTCCTCTTATATATTTAGCTGGTTTGTATATAACTAAAATAGGACTATATTCTCCTCCTATTTCTTCGTCATTTAAATCTGTGATTTCATTTAAATCTAGTGTATTATATTCTTTAGATATAGATCCATATCTTGACCTTTTTATAAGACTGTACATTCTAAAGTTTTTAACTTTGTATAATATATTATCTATATATGATTTGTCTAAAACTTCATTTTCATTTTGAGAATTGTTTATATAATCTAATTTTGCAGCTTCTTTTAATTCATAAATATCATCTATACTTATATCAAAATACGCTGCCAATAATTTAAATT
>NZ_LBBT01000357.1 GCF_001006285.1 Paraclostridium benzoelyticum | reverse complement strand
AAAGTATATAAAAAAATTTAGTAAACGTAATTTTATTAAATACAAAAATGCAATAGTTTTAACCTATTGCATTTTTATTAACTATCTTACTTGTCTTTATTCATTTTCATAAGAATTTCTTCACCTTTAGAAACTAATGATTTGGTCATAGCTCCTCCAACTTGTTCTCCAGCAAGAACATTTTTAGATATTCCTTCTATAGTATTTTGAGGTGCATTACTTTCAACTTTCCCACTTAGTATATTATAGTTATATCCAAGTTCATTAGCGATTTCCATTTTAAACATATTTAAAGCTTGTTTTGCATTGTTGTTTATTGTTTTACTCATTAAAACACATCCTTTCATTTATTTTGCTTATATACTAGGATGTACTTAATTTTAAATATAATTCAATGGATTATATTTAAAATTAAATCTAAAAAAGACTCCTATATAGGAGTCTTTTAACATTGTAAACAAAATTTCATATTATTTTCCTTGTTTTTCATAGTCACTTAAAAACTTAGCTATGCCTATATCTGTTAAAGGATGTTTAGCCATTTGTTCTAAAACTTTAAATGGTATAGTTGCTATATCAGATCCTGCCATAGCACATTCTGATACGTGTATTGGATTTCTTATACTTGCAGAAATTATTTCTGTTTGCATATTATGGACTCCAAATATGTTTGCTATTTCACTTATAAGTTCTACGCCTATAGCCCCTATATCATCTAATCTTCCTACAAATGGACTTACATAAGTTGCCCCTGCTTTAGCTGCAAGTAATGCTTGTTGTGATGAGAATATTAATGTAACATTTGTTTTTATTCCTTTTTCAGTTAATATCTTAACTGCCTTTAATCCTTCTATACACATAGGTATTTTAATAACTATATTTTTATGTAGTTTAATTAATTCCATAGCTTCTTCAACCATTTTATCACACTCTAAACTTATTACTTCTGCACTTATAGGTCCATCCACTATACTACATATTTCATTTATAACTTCTTGAAGATCTCTACCTTCTTTAGCTATAAGAGATGGATTTGTTGTTACTCCATCTATTATTCCCCAAGTATTGGCTTCCTTTATTTCATTTATATTAGCTGTATCTATAAATATTTTCATTTTTATGTCTCCTTTTTATTTTTATAAAGCTACTATTGCTCCTACTATTAATGCACTTAAAACACTTACACAGAATCCACCTATCATACCTCTAAATGCTAATTCTGCTAGTTGTCCTCTTTTTTCAGGACAGAATACTGATATACCTGATATACAAATTCCCATACTAGATATATTTGCAAAACCTGTTAAAGATATCGCCATCATTAATCCAGTTCTATAATCAAGAGTGTTTAACATTTGTCCTAATTCTCCAAAAGCAACAAATTCATTTAAAGCTAATTTACTTCCTAATAATTGTCCTGCTGTTAATATGCTTTCTTTTGGTATTCCCATAAAAAATCCGATAGGTGCAAATACATAAGATAATATACCTTCTAATGATAGTCCTACTATTGAAAGTCCTCCATTAACTAGTGCAACTAAAGCTATTATAGCTATTAATGATGCTCCAATTCCAAGTGCCATATGCATTCCATCAGTAGCACCTTGAGATATAGCTTCCATTATATTACTATTATTTCCTTTGTTATCTATAGTTACCTCATCACTATTTATTGTAGTTGTAGCATACTCTACAACAGCAACAGTGTCTGTTCCATTTCCATTCTCTATTGTTTCACTACTTACAGTTTCAACTTCATATACTTTTTCTGGAAGTATTATTTTAGATATTATTATACTTCCTAAAGGAACTAGAGCTCCTCCTATTAATAAGTATTGCATCGGAATTCCAAGACCTGCATATCCACCAAGAACAGTAGCTGACATACTCCCCATTCCTGATATTAGAACTAACATTATCTCACTTTCAGTCATACCAGATAAATATTTACTTACAAGTATAGGTGACTCTGTTTGCCCTAAAAACATATTTGCAACTGCTACGAAGCTTTCCACTTTACTTGTTCCTAGTACTTTTTCTATTGCTCCTCCTATAAGCTTAACAACAAAGCCTATAAGTCCTATATAATAAAGTGCTGCTACAAGTGCAGATATAAATATTATATTACCTAAAACTTGAATACCAAATATCATTCCTGTTGGTGCTCCTGCATCTGCTAAAGGTCCAAACACAAATCCAAGACCTTGTGCTCCATAACTTAATACTCTTGTTACAAAATCTGATATTTTTTCTATTGCCATTCTTCCTAAAGGAAACTTTAATAGTAGAAATGCTAAAACTATTTGAATCCCTAAAGCTTTTAATATCATCTTTTTATTTACATCTTTTTTATGTGGAGATACTAAATATAAACCTCCTAATAAAAGAGCTATCCCTATTATATTTAACACTATTGCCATTTTTCTCGCCCTCGTTTTTCTATATGATAAGTTTTTTGATTGGTGTGATTTTAATCAGATACTATTTATATTTTTAAATTTCAATAGTATCTGATTAGATTTATATGTTAGGTTTTAATTTGACGTTAATTATATTTCATGAACTATACTTTTTACTAGACTTAAGAATTGTTCTTTTACTCTTTGTGTAGTTTCTATTACTTCCTCATGATTTAAAGGTTGGTCAAGTATTCCTGCTGCCATGTTAGTTATACAAGATACTCCTATAACATTTAATTTACTATGAGATGCAACTATTACTTCTGGTACTGTTGACATTCCAACTGCATCAGCTCCTAATATTTGAGCCATTCTTACTTCAGCAGGTGTTTCATATGTTGGTCCAGTGAAGAATGCATACACGCCTTCTTTTATATCAATATTTAATTTTTTTGCGCATTCTCTAGCTAATTCAACATATTTTGGAGTATATGCAGTCGACATATCTGGGAACCTTACGCCTAGTCTATCATCATTTTTACCTATTAAAGGATTGTTTCCTCCTAGATTTAAATGATCTTTTATTATCATTAAATCTCCAGGATTAAAGTCTTTATTAGCTCCTCCTGCAGCATTTGTTACAAATACCGTTTCAACTCCAAGAGCTTTCATAACCCTTACAGGGAATGTTGTTTCTTGCATTTTATATCCTTCATAAAAATGGAATCTACCTTGCATAGCTACAACATCTTTTCCTTCTAATTTACCTATTACAAGTTGCCCTTTATGTCCTTCAACTGTTGAAACAGGAAAGTTTGGTATTTCATCATAACTAATTATTACAGGATTTTCTATTTCATCTCCTAAAACACCTAACCCTGATCCTAGTATAAGACCTATAGTTGGATTTGAATTTATTTTAGATTTTATATAATTTGCACTTTCTGTTATTTTTTCATATAAGTTGTTCATTATATATACCTCACTTTTCTATTTATGTTTGATTTTTAAAACGTTTTCTTATTATGTAAATTTTTAATACCCTGTTACTTCTTCATTATTTATTATTTTTATTATAGAACTTGTTCCAAGCCTTTTAGCTCCATTGTCTATAAATCTTTGGGCAGTTTCTAAATCTTTTATTCCTCCTGCAGCTTTTATTAATACATCATTACCTATATTTTCTCTAAATAAAACTATATCTTCTAATGTAGCTCCTCCTGTACTAAATCCTGTTGAAGTTTTTATAAAATCAGCTTTAGCTTCAGTTACGCACTTACACATTTGTATTTTTTCCTCTTCACTTAAAAGGCATGTTTCGATAATTACTTTTAATACTTTATCTTTACAAGCTTCTTTTATAGATTTTATTTCATTTGTAATTTCTTCAAATTTTTTATCTTTTAACATCCCTAAGTTGATTACCATATCAATCTCATCTGCTCCGTTATTTATAGCATCCTTTGTTTCAAAAACCTTTACAGCTGTAGTATTATATCCATTTGGGAATCCAATTACTGTACAAACTTTCATATTATCCCCTACAAATTCTTTTGCTTGCTTTACAAATGATGGTGGAATACAAACAGATGCCACGTCATATTTCATTGCATCTTCACAAATTATTTTAATATCCTCCCAAGTAGCTGTCTGCTTTAATAAAGTATGATCTACCGTACTTAAAATCATTTTTTTATCCATGGTTACTCTCCTTATGTCTATTGTTTTTATTGAATTTAATTATTCTATTATTTCATGTATTATAAAGCTTTTTACTGGTTTTTCATTTCTTATATCATAAGCCTCTTGTAATTGTTCTTCAGCTTTTTCAAACTTATCTTCATCACTTGAGTATAAAGTTGCTAAAACATCTCCTACTTTTACATAGTCACCCATTTTCTTTTTAAGTATTATTCCTGCTCCGTAGTCTAATTCATCATCTTTAGTGTGTCTTCCTGCACCTGTAAGTAATGATGCTATTCCTACTTTTTCTGCATTTAAATCGTATATATATCCTTCTTTAGTTGCCTTTACTTGATGTACTAATGGTGATATTTCAAATAATTGAGGATTCTCTATAACTTTTTGATCTCCACCTTGAAGAGTTGCTAGTTCTTTTAATTTGTTAAGCGCTGAACCATCTTTTAATACTGTTTCAAGTTTTTCTCTTCCTTTTTTAACGTCTGGTTCTATATCTCCTATTTTTAGCATTTGAGCCCCTAATTGTAAGCATAATTCTCTTAAATCTTCAGGTCCTTCGCCTTTTAAAACTTCTATAACTTCTTTTAGTTCAAGTGCATTTCCTATTGCATATCCTAGAGGTTCTCCATTTAATGTTATAGCTGCTGATGTTTTTCTACCTAAACTATTTCCTATGTTTACCATAGCAGTAGCAAGTTCTTTTGCATCTTCTGCAGTTTTCATAAATGCTCCCTCACCATACTTAACATCTAATAATATAGCATCAGACCCTGAAGCAATTTTTTTACTCATTATACTTGCAGCTATTAAAGGTATACTATCAACAGTTGCAGTTACATCTCTTAATGCATATATTTTTTTATCTGCTGGAACTAAGTTTTGAGTTTGCCCAGCTATAACTAATCCGGCATTTTTAACCATGTCTTTAAATTTATCTTCATCAACTGATATGTTAAATCCAGGTATAGATTCTAATTTATCTAATGTTCCACCTGTATGTCCTAGTCCTCTACCTGATAGTTTTGCAACCTTCCCTCCAGCTGCACATACCATAGGAACTAAAATTAAAGATGTTTTGTCTCCAACTCCCCCAGTACTATGCTTATCTAATTTAATTCCATCTATCATACTTAAATCTACTACATCCCCTGAGTTAACCATAGCCATAGTAAGGTTTGCTGTTTCTTCTTTAGTAAATCCATTTAAATATATTGCCATCAATAATGCTGATGCTTGATAATCTGGTATTTCACCATTAGTATATTTTTCTATGAAAAACTCTATTTCTTCTTTAGATAATTCCTTTTTATCTCTTTTTTTAGATATGATATCGTATACTCTCATTTTAATATCCCCTTATCTATTAATTTTATAGTTGTTTAACTTAATCCAGGAATTCAATTGTTCAGAGCTCTTAGGTATTATTATGTTTTTATTTATTATGTCATTTTTAATTAATTCTACATTTTTAATAGTGTTTTTTTTAATTTCAACGCTTGATCCTTCTCTTGTATAATCAATTACATTTTCTCCAAGACCAATCGTGTGTACGCCTGAACTCCATGAATTATTTTTAATATTTTTTACTTCTTGGTATATAATGTCATTTGCATATCTTGTAGCAGTTGATACTATATGTTCAGGAGCAAAAGAATTTTGATTTCCATCTACTCCAAATGCATACTTATTAACTTGCTTTGCTGCTAAAAAAACTCCTATTCCAGATTTTCCTGCTAATTGTTGAATATAAACAGCTCCTTTATTATACATAGAAAGTGCAATTTCTTTTGCTTTTGCAGGGTCTGAAAAATCTCCTACTACAGCTTTCATAACATTTACATCAGGATTTACATATTTAACTCCAGCTTCAAATCCAATGGCACCTTCATTTAAATACTCTAAATCTTTTCCTAGTATAATTCCAACTGACTTATTTTCACTATCAGATAACTCAAGTCCTGCAATAACTCCATTTAAAAATGTTTGTTGTTCCCATTTCGTGCTTATAGAACTAACGTTCGATAGCTCTAATTTAGAATCAATTATAGTAAATTTTTGATTTGGAAATTCTTTCGAAACCTTTTCAACAGCACTTTCTTGCTCTCCTCCAACAGAAATAATTAAATCGTAGTCTTTTAGACTAGCATACTCTCTAGCAAATTTTTCATAATCATTCTTGCTTTTTGATTGAGTGTAATCAAACTCGATCCCTAATTCTTCTTGAGCTCTTAATATTCCATCATAGCATAAATCATTAAAAGCCTTATCTCCTAAACCAGCTTCATTAAAGATAATTGCTATCTTTGTATTTTCATTACTTTTAACCTCTGATTTAGTTTCTTTGCTTTCTTGTTTATAAGCAATTATCATAATTAATAGTAAACCAGTTAATATAACAAGTTTTTTATAGTTTAATTTCATTTATTAATTATTCCCTTCTGCTTTAATAATATTATATTAAATAAAACGTTTTCACTCTATAAACCCTATTGATATAAAGTTTTAATTTTTTGATATGTTTGTATATCTATGTCTAAATATATTGACATTTTTTGCACTATATTGACATAGATATACATTATTCTTTAACTATCTATCATCCTCAGGTGATATTCCTTTAAACTTTTTATAACTTCTTGAAAAATAACTTGCATTTGTATATCCAACTTCTATTGCAATTTGAGAAATTTTCATATCGGTATTCTTTATTAAACTTTCCGCTTTTTTCATTCTATAGTTAGTTAAATAAGAACTAAAGTTTTCTCCAACTTCTTCCTTAAATAACCTTGAAAAATATTCATGTGATAAGAATACATAGTTAGATATATCTTGAAGAGATATGTGCTGTTTATAGTTTTTATGTATATAATCAATTGATTTTTTTATAGTTTTTGAATATCCATCCTTACTTTCACTTAAGGTGTTCTCTTTTTGTAATCTACTTGCCTTGTTCTTTTCTAATTCTTTCTCAGACTCATTTACTTTATCTAAAATTTCTTTTAATTCTTTTGGCCTAATATCTGATTTTACTAAGTATTCATACACTCCACAACTTATAGCTTCTTTTGCATAAGAAAATTCGGCATAATTTGTAAGTAATATAACATAAATATCTGGAAAAACTTCTTTTATCTTTTTTGTAAGTTCTATACCTCCCATTATTGGCATTTTTATGTCACTTATAATTACTTTAGGGTTTAGGTTTAATGCTAATTCATATGCTTCTTTTCCATTTGATGCGCTTGCTAGAACATTAAATTCATTGGAAATATTTGAAATAGTATATGCTATCCAATCTCTTATAGGTGCTTCATCTTCTACTACTATTATATCTAACATATTTACCTCCTAATTTGGCAGTATAAAAGTAATTTTAGTTCCTTTACCTTCTAAACTATCTATCTTTAATCCATAGTCTTGTCCATAATTTAATTGTATTCTTTCATGTACATTTATAACTCCAACACTATTTATGCTAGCTTCTTTATTTAAAACGTGATCTAATTTATCTTTAGACATTCCTATTCCATTGTCTTCTATAATTATTCGTATACTATCCTTTAGACTATAACCTTTTATATTTATATACCCTTTATTATTTTCCTTTTCCATACTGTATAGTATTGCATTTTCTACGATAGGTTGAAGTATAAATGATGGTATTTTATAATCTTTTATATTTTCATCAAATTCATATTCTATATCAAAACAATTAGGATATCTCATCTTTTGAAGCTCTACATAATTTTTTATATTTTCTAACTCCTCTTCCAATGTAATCATTTCACTTGCTCTAGGTAAAATACTTCTAAGTAGTTTTGTAAACCTATAAAGCATTTCTTCGGCTACTTCTGTTTTATTCATTGAAACTAAAAATCTTATACCACTTAATGTGTTGTATAAAAAATGAGGATTTATTTGAGCCTGTAAAAAGCTTAGTTCAGCTACCCTTTTTTGTTTTTCATATTTTTTAATATTTTCTATTGACTCATGTAACCGTTTTACCATACTGTTAAAAGAGCTTTGAAGTTGACCTATCTCATCATCTCTATCAACCTCTACTTCTACCTCTAAATTACCTTTCATAACATATTCCATCTTATCCTTTATCTTTAAAATAGGATTTGTTATCCAAACTGATATTTTATATGTAATTATTAGCGCCGGAATGCTTATTAATGCGATTATATAAAGTGTCCTTTGAGCAATTTTATTAGATACTTGCGACATTATATTCGAAGGTATAACTTGAATGATTTTCCATCCATAGGAGTCTATATTAGATTTAATTTCGATATTACTTGAATTCATATTGTGAGAGTTTTTATTAGTTTTATATTTTGTTCCTATTAATCTTTTGTCTTTACTTGAAATTATCTTATCTGTAGAGTCAACGATATAAACTGATGTTCCTTTTTCTAAAAGATCTGAATACCTGTCATATAGCATTGTTTCACTTATATCTATAATTAAAACTCCTAAAGTTTCATTAGTTATAAAATCTTTTATAACTCTACCCATTTTTAATATATTCTTATATGGTCCAATCCCATTTTCATCTCTATATGTATTTATAAGAACTGTATTTCCATTTGCTTTTACTATTTTTTCATACCATTCTTGGTTTTTAATATTATCTAAATTATACTTATTTTTAGAGTATGTTCCACAGCTCAAACCGTTTTCTCCAACTATGTATAGCTCTGGCTTCATATTAAACTTTCCATATTTGAAAATTTGATCCATTAATAAACCTTCTACATAATCGTAATTTTCTTTGTTTACTATGACATCTTGATGTTTATCTTTTGGATTAGATAATATGTCTATTAACTTGTTATCTGCCACAATATTATTCCCTATACTTTCTACATTTGAAAGCAATATTGAAATATTATTAGATACCTCATCTAATACTTGTAATCTCATTACTTGTATTTCTTCTTGGACAATCTTATTACTGTCATTTATAACCCAGGCACTAATAATTCCTGTTATAAATACAATCAAAACAAATATCAATAAAAATAGCTTAAATGTAATGCTATTTGTTTTTATCATAATCACTCCTTTTCTCTTAGATTTCCAACTAATAATTTTATCTTATGTGACTATTTAAATCAATATTTTTATATTTAAAAACAAATATACAAAAATAAGCATATTAAAACTTTATCTCAAGTTTATATGCTTATTTTTAAATATTTTATTTGTTTTTTCTATCAAGATTTATCTCAATAGAATCTTTTGGACATTTATAAACACACTTTTTACAGAATATACAGTCAGAGTCTTCTACTAATCCTTCTTTATATTCCTTTGGTGAAATTCCCATTGGACATGCTTTTGTGCATAGACCACAGCTTACACAGCTATTATTGACTTCTAAGTTTACTTTTCTACCTTTTATCTTTGCTACAACTGCTGATAAAGTTCCCATTGGACAAAAATTACACCATGTTCTCTGATTATAGAAAAGTCCTAAAATAATTCCTATTATAGATGTTATTACTATTATTTTGTAAAATACAAACCCTATTCCATATAAGTTTCCCCAATTTTTATATAATCCCATTGAGAAGTTAAATATTATAAATAATACCATAAATGCTCTAAATAATTTACTTTTTAAAAATTTAGGTACTTTCTTTTTAGGTGAAAACCTAGATAGTACGTTCTCATAGAAATTACCTCTTGGACAATAATTTCCACACCAATAGCGCCCTTTTCCTGAAAATGCAACTGCAATTGGCGCAACCATACATATTATAGCTATAATAGCAAATCTCATATCAAATAATGATAGTATTAAAAAAGTTAAAAAGATTAAGTATCCATACTTTTTATAAAGTTCTTTAACCATATTTCTCCTCCTAGTTAAATTAAATTTATCTTATGAATACATAATATAATTATTTGATATTTTTTTCTGTGACTTTGTAACATTTCTTATTTAATTATACTAAGGTCTTCTGGCTCCTTTATAATGTGTTTCATAGTACCCAGTTAATTTAGACTTTTTAATTCCAGACTTTTCATTTGCAGCATGTACAAATTCATTGTTTCCTACATACATGCCTACATGACTTACTCTCCCTTTTCCCATAGTATCAAAAAATACTAAATCTCCTACTTGTAAATCTTTTTTATCTACAGCTTTTCCAAACTTACTTTGCTCATATGAAGTTCTTGGTATGTCTTTTCCTAATGCATTTTTATAAACATATTGAACTAATCCTGAACAATCAAAAGAATTAGGTCCAGTAGCACCCCATACATATTTATTTCCTACTTTGCTTTCTATTAACTCAACAGCTTTATCCATATCATTAGATGCAGATGTATTTATATTACTTTTTTCTGCTGGTTTGACTGTATTCACTAATGTATTTTCTGCACTGTTTTTATTTGAAGTTTGGTTGCAATTGTTAATCTTACTACTATTTATATTACTTTGAAGTGTTTGTAATGAATCCAAACTATGTTCATCTTGATTATTATTGCAATGACAACTGCACTTGCAATTGTTTGTTGGAATATTTTCTATTGCATTTTCTAAAATTAAATTAAATAAATCAAAATTACTATTAAACTCATTTTTATTATTTGTATTTGCTTGATTTACTGCATTTAAAAGTTTAATTGTGACTAATTGGCTTACATCCATTCTAAATCTCCTTGTTCTATATTTTTAAAAATAACAAAAAATAACCGTATATATTTAATACGGTTATTTCTTAATTTTATTTAGTTTTAATTTGTATTTACTTTATAGATTCTAAAAATTCAATAATCTCGTTAGATGTAATATTTATTTGCTCTTTATTGCTTATTAAAGATTTCCCATCACCTTTTTGTTCTCCATAATCTCCAAATCCAGCATGATTTCCTCCTGGAATTTCAATAAATTTAGAGTTTGCAGGCATTACTTTTTTTGCATTTTTTACTTTATTTAAATCTGCAACTTTATCATTACTTCCCCATAAAGACAATACATTCATCTCACTCTTTGCAAAATCCTTATTATCTTTAGGATATGATGCTAACAGCACTAACCCCTTTATTTTACTGTCTTTCAATGCATAATCAGAAGCCATAACCCCACCTAATGAGTGTCCTCCTATAACCCATGAGTTCACATCTTGATGCTCATCTAACATATTCTTAGCTTTATTAGGTGATAAAATTGCTAAATTGAATTTCATCTTACTTAATATAACAGGATATCCTTTAGATGCTATTTCTCTAGCCATAGGCGAATATGCACTATTTTCTACTTTAGCTCCTGGATAAAAAATGAATCCAACTTTCTTTTTATTTGATTTAGGATTAAAGAAAATATCCCCATTTTTCTCATTTTCAACAATCACGTTGGAATCTGACTTTAATGATTCTATAGCATATGATTGTGATTTATAATAAGAACTTGTGTAAATAAAAAATATACCCGCTAGTATAGTTAAAATAGCAACTATACTAACACTAACCTTAAACTTTAAAGATTTCTCTTTCATTATGCTACTCCTTTTTTAATTTTCATTTTAATCCTATAATATATTCTACATTTTGTCTATATGATAGTGATTTATAGAAAATCTTTCAAGATAAATAAAAAATCTATTGACATATAAAAAAAATAGCTTTATTATTTAAATCAATAACAAAATCTAATTTTAAATGCTATGAAAAGAAATAGTAAAAGTAACTATCTTTAACAGAGAGCTACCGTTTGGTGAGAGGGGCAATTGATTTTACTTTGAACACATCTTTGAGCTGAACACCGAAAAGAAATTCTCTTAGTAGGCTGATTCCGGATTCCCTGCACCCGTTATAGTGCTAGAGTATAAGCAAATATTTTTTGCCGTACTCAAAGAGGTTGGTATCGTGAGATATTAATAAAATAGAGGTGGAACCACGTGAGATTTAACTCCCGTCCTCTAGCATTAGCTAGAGGATGGGAGTTTTTTAGTTTATTTCATTATGCGCGCAAAGAAATATACTCAAATATAATTTTAAACTTACTATTTAAGGAGATATTACATGAAAAATATAATTAAAGTTTCAGGTTTATTCTTGTTAGTGTTTTTAGCTATTTTATCATTAACTGGATGTTCTAAGTCTAATAAAAATGCACAAAAACATAATGAAAATGAGGTTATCGTAGGTTATGACAATACTTTTGTACCTATGGGGTTTTTAAATGATAAAGGAATTCCATCAGGTTTTGATATAGATTTAGCAAAAGAAGTTTTTTCTAGACTCAATATGAATGTCAAATTCCAAAATATAGATTGGTCAATGAAGGATGTAGAATTAAATTCAGGAAATATTGATGTTTTATGGAATGGTTATACTTTAACTGATGAAAGACGTAATAAAGTTGACTATTCTAATCCTTATTTAAGCAATAATCAAGTTATTGTTACAATTAAAAATTCAGCTATTAAAAGTAAAGCTGATTTAAAAAATAAAGTAGTTGCAACGCAACAAGGAAGCTCTGGACTTGATATCCTTGAAAAAGATAATAGATTAGTCAATACATTCAAAAACAAGGCGCCTATACTTTATGATACTTTTGATAATGCTTTTAGAGATTTAGAATCTAAACGAATTGATGCAGTTGTAGTTGATGAAGTTTTAGCAAAATATTATATAGCTAACTCTAAAAATGACAATTTCAAAATTTCAAATGATATTTTAGGCAAAGAAGTTTTTGTAGTTGGGTTTAAAAAAGGTAATATAAAACTTCGTGATAAAGTAAACAATGTTTTAGATGAGATAAAACAAGATAAAACATTCGATAAAGTTTATAAAAAATGGTTTAATCAATAGGAGGATCTTATGTTAGAAGGTTTAAAATTAGTTTTAATATTATTTTTATTTACGCTTATAGTTTCAATACCCTTAGGAACACTAATCACACTTTGTAGGGTATCTAGTTTAAAGTATTTAAATTTTTTAGCTAAAACTTACTTGTTAACTTTTAGAGGAACTCCATTATTGCTACAATTAATTTTTATATTTTATGGGTTACCTCTTATAGGTATTGTATTTGATAGATTTACAGTTGCAATACTTGCTTTTTCATTAAATTACAGTGCCTACTTTGCAGAAATTTTTAGAGGAGGAATAAATTCAATAGACAAAGGTCAATATGAAGCTTGTCTAATGTTAGGACTTGATAAAAAGCTAACCTTTATAAAAATAATTATTCCCCAAGTTTTTAAAACAATTTTATCCCCAGTATCAAACGAAGTTATTACATTAGTCAAAGATACTTCTCTTGTATATATTTTAGGGCTGAATGATATTTTAAGAGTAGCTCAAGTAAATTCAAATAGAACTTTAAGTTTAATTCCTTTGATAGAGGTTGGAGTTTTATACTTAGCATTAATATTTATTTTAAGTAGCATATTCAAAACTTTGGAACAAAAACTTTCATATTATAATTAGGAGACATAAAATGATAAAAGTAAATAATTTAAATAAATCCTTTGGTCGTACTATGGTTTTACAAAATACAAATTTAAACATAGCTCCAGGTGAAATATGTGTTTTGCTTGGAAAATCAGGTAGCGGTAAAACTACCTTACTTAGATGTATATGTGGACTTGAAAGCTTTGATAGTGGACAAATAATTGTAAATGGACAGACTATTAATAGTTATAAAGATATATTAAATTTAAAAGGCGAGATTGGTATGGTATTTCAAAATTTCAATTTATTTCCACATATGTCTGTTTGTGAAAATATAACTTTATCTCCCTTAAGTACATTAAAACAAAATAAATTTGATGCAATTGAAAATGCACTCTCTTTATTAAATAAATTAAAATTAGAAGATAAGTCTAATTCTTATCCTTTCGAACTTTCTGGAGGTCAAAAACAAAGGGTTGCTATAGCTCGAGCATTAGCTTTAAATCCTAGAGTATTGTGTTTAGATGAACCTACATCTGCTTTAGACTCATATAATATAAATATTTTTAAAGAAATACTTTTCAACTTAAAAGAAGAAAAGAGATCTATATTAATAGTGACTCATGATAAAGATTTTGCAAGGTCAGTTGGAGATAAGATTCTTACTATGGAAAATGGATGTATACAAATTTAATTTTTACAATTAAAAGGATATTGTGATTTTTAGTCTAATATAATAGTTAATTAGATTTAATAGTATAAATTAAATTTAAATGTAGGGGGCTATTTAATGGCAGTTTTTACTTTATTTTTATTTTTTTTATTTTATTTGTATTGCTTGAAAAACGAAAAACTAATACTTCAATATGAAGCTTGGGATTCTAATTTTTAATTTTTAAAAAACAAAAGACTATATAATAGATTTTCTATTGTATAGTCTTTTGTTTAGTTCGTATTAGTTATATGCTTTGTAAATGGTACTTTAATATTAAATTCAGTTTCCATATTATCGCTCTCTACATCTATAGAGCACTTATAACCTTCTAATAACTTTTTAATTGAATATAGTCCATATCCTCTATTTTCACCTTTAGATGAATATGCCATTTCAAATATTTTTTTAGTATCTTTTATTTTTGAACCATTATTCTTGATACAAATATTATAATAACTTTCTTCTTCATAAATGTCTACATGGACATATTTATAATCTTTTTCAGAAAATTGAAGTTCATCAATTGCATTATCTATTATATTTAAGAGTATAGAACTTATCTCTGAATCTGTTAGCTCTATATTTTCTAATACACTGTCAATACATGCAGTAAAATCTATATTATATTTAGATGCTCTTAATTTTTTCGTATTTAATATAGCATCTATACAATGATTACCCGTTACAAAATCGACAGATACATTGCTCTCATAATCTGCCATACTTAAAATATATCTTCTAGCATCTTCAATCTTACCACTTGTAACTTGCATAAGAATTATTTGTAAATGATTCATATAATCATGTCTTTGAATTCTCAGTGCATCTACACTATCTTCCATTTGTTTTAAATTTTTTTCCATTAAACTTTTTTCTAATTCATTTAAAGCTTTTCTTTTGTCATAATTTATTACCATAAAAATTAAGACAATCAATATTAATATTAATGATAGTACTACAAAAATCCTTACTATAATTTCTGCATCATAATGCATCCCACTTACACTGTATAAAAGTAAAATTAAAATTCCAATTATAGCCATTATTAATACACTTACATATAAAAGTACTTGTTGCGCGTATTTATTTTTTTCCGATATATTTTTTAAGTCCATAGTCTGTTTAAAATATTTATATTTTATTAACTTCATAAAAATAGCCATAAATAAAATAGCCATATAGCAAGCTAGAACCCTTAATAGTTGATTATCTAATATAAAGTCAAGCTTTATTCCCATAACATTCATAAGAGTAATCGTTATAACTTCCGATGTCATTCTTATTCCTAATACTATAGCAGTTATAATGAATGACTGTGCTATATTTAAATTGCTAAAAAACTTTACAATTATAGCTAAAGCAAAAAATAATAAAACATTGCTAACTCCTAAAGGAAGTTTTTTATCCAAAAAATACCAAATAAATACATATAGGAATGTCATATAAAATATATCTTTCCGTTTAATATCTTTAATTGCTATTCCAACAGAATAAAATATAACTAAAGCTTCTGGGATACCCATTAAAATTACATTTGAGATACTTATATTAATCCCTCCTTGCACAAGCCTCTATTTATCATCATTTTTTACATTTATCTACATTTTCATATTAACATATCTATGATATTTTTACTACAACTTAAATATAAGTTTATAACTTTATTTTCTATGTTTTTCTTTTAAATTAACTATTTTTCAAAAAATAAAAAAAAGATTTGAGTTAACTCAAATCTTTTTTATTAGAATAATAATATTAAACCAACTATCATAGCTGATAAAGTACTAACTAAGAAACCACCTATCATACCTTTTAATGCTATGTTAGATATCTCTGTTCTTCTTTCAGGACAAAATACTGATATTCCTGATATACAAATACCTATACTTGATATATTTGCGAATCCTGCTAAAGATATTGATATAACTAGAGCAGTTCTAGGATCAAGAGTTTTAATTATTTGTCCTAAATCCCCAAATGCTATGAATTCATTTAATACCATTTTACTTCCTAGTAATTGTCCAGCTGTTAGTACATGAGAAGGATCTAGCCCCATTAATAATGCAAGTGGAGCAAATACATATGATAATATTTGTTGTAAAGATAATCCTATTACCCCTAAACCACCATTAACTAAAGCAACTAATCCTGTTATAGCTATTAATGCTGCTCCTATACCAAATGCCATTTGCATACCATTAGTAGCACCTTCTGATATAGCAGACATTATATTTGTATGTGCACCTTTTCTATCCATTTCTACCTTTTCAACAACTTCCTCATGTTGAGTTTCAGGTATTAATAGCTTCGAAACTATTATACTACTTATTGGAACTAATGCTCCTGCTATAAGTAAGTTTTCCATAGGTATTCCCATTCCTACATATCCCATTAAAACAGTAGCTGACATACTTCCCATACCAGATACTAAAACTAGCATAAGCTCACTTGTAGTCATTAAATGTAAGTATTTACTTACAAGTATTGGTGATTCTGTTTGACCTAAGAACATATTAGCAACTGCAACGAAACTTTCTACCGCACTTGTTCCTAGTACCTTTTGTATTGCACCACCAATTACTTTAACTATAAAGTTTATAATTCCTAAATAGTAAAGAGCCCCAACTAATGCTCCTATAAAGACTATGTTTCCAAGAACTGATATTGCAAATATGAATCCACTTTTCCCATCAGCTAATGGTCCAAATACGAAAGTTAAACCTTCCATTCCATAACCTAATACATTAGTTACAAAGTTAGAAACTATTTGTACAACAGTTCTCCCTATAGGGAATTTTACTAGGAAAAAGGCAAGTACGAATTGTATTAGTAAAGCCTTTCCTATCAATTTCTTGTTTACCGACGTTTTGTCAGAAGATGCTAGGTAAAGTCCAGCTAATAACACTATGATTCCTAAAATGTTTAAAATTATTGACATAGCTTTCTCCTTTTTCTTTAGTTTTCTCAATAATATATTATACACTATTTTCGACATTTTTCTACCACTTTTTGATTATTTTTACAATTTAATTTATTTATGTGGTTTAATTGGTCATTTATACTACTTATTCTCTGCATTTTTGAGCTTTTTATTTATACTTTATGTAAAAATGAGATATTATAATATCCCATTTTAACTTTTAAGCTTCCAGCTTATTTTAACTATATTCTCAATGTTTTTTTTGATCTATAACTAATCTATTTGCTGAAAATAAGTTTATATTGGAAAAAGCATCAACACTAATATTTGGCTTGTATATAATTATATCTCTACAAGCTATATATTTATGATGATGTATAATACTTACATTCGAAATTAATCGCTTTATATTAT
Organism: Paraclostridium benzoelyticum; assembly: GCF_001006285.1. GTDB lineage: Bacteria > Bacillota > Clostridia > Peptostreptococcales > Peptostreptococcaceae > Paraclostridium > Paraclostridium benzoelyticum. The sequence continues at coordinate 10,798 of NZ_LBBT01000357.1, read as the reverse complement.
TATCTAGTAAATAATCTACTATTCTCCCTAAATTCATTTCAGATGTATTTTTAACGTAAAAATTTTTAGTATTTGTATCAAAAATCATTATATTTGGAGTGTTGTTTATATCATTACATACTTGAAAACTTTTTTCATCTTTTATTGGTATACATATTTTCAATGTAAGTCCTCCTTATTTTTAATTCTTTGCTATAATATATGAAGATTTTTTAGCAAAGGTGTTATTTTTTCTACAAATTACTTTAATTTCCACCTGTTAAAAATACAAATAAAAAAGAAAGCATCGCTTTCTTTTTTATTAATGTGAGTTTTCATCTAAATCTATATTATTTATACATTCCTTATAAGAATCATTAAAAAGTCTATATTTAATACGCTTAATATCATCCAGTATATATCTATGGCTTATACTATTTGTATCAAACTTGCAAATTTTAAATGAGTATTCTATAAATAGTCCAAACACTAAGGTAGTTATTACCGTACCTATCCCAATACTTCCCCCTAGTATAAATCCAAATAAAAGAGCAAACATTTCTATACAGGTTTTAATTGTTTTTACTGGCCTTTTTGTTTTTTTGTGAAGTGCTACCATTAATCCATCTCTTGGACCACTTCCATATCCAGCGCCTATATAAATTACACAACCAATTCCTATAATAAACATACCTATAAACAACATTATAAATCCAATTATCATATTCGTTGATGTAGGGATTATATTATTTAGCATAAAAAAGTCCATAAATATTCCAATTAAAAACATATTTAAAATTGTTCCAATTCCTAAATTTTCACCTAAAAACATATCTACTATAACAACTATTATTCCAAGCAACATACTTGCCTGACCCATAGTGATCCCTAAATTTCTTGATAATCCATGGTGAAATGCATCCCAAGGTGATAATCCTAGATTGGCCTGTATAGTTAAAACTATTCCAATTGAACAAACAAATAAACCTATAACTAATCGTATAAAGCTTTTAATTCCATGCCTCATTATATTGGCTCCTCTATTTTAATTTAAACTATAACAAACCCTCCATTAGGACTTATAATTTGACCTGTTAAAAAATCCGAATTGCTACTTGCTAAATACAGTGCACATTGAGCTATATCATTAGGTGTTCCAAGCCTCATTAAAGGAGTTTCCTCTTTTAACATATCAAGAGTATCATCAGATATATTGTCTAACATATCTGTTTTTATAACTCCTGGAGCAATACAATTGACTTGAATATTTGAAGGTCCTAATTCTTTTGCTAACGCCTTAGTCATTCCAATTATAGCAGCTTTACTAGTAGAATAGTGAACTTCATAAGACCCTCCAACCATTCCCCATATTGATGATATATTTATTATCTTTCCATTCATTTGCGGTATCATATACTGTAGAACTTTTTGAGTTGTAAAAAATACACTATTTAAGTTTGTATTTATTACCTCATTCCATTCTTCATAGCTTATGTCTGTAAATAAATTGGTTCTACTAATACCTGCATTATTAACTAAAACGTCTATGCTTTCAAATCTTCCAATGCAATAGTTTACCATGAAATTTACTTCTTCTTTTTTTGAAACATCTGCTTTATATGTATCTACTGACAACCCTCTACTTTTTAAATCATTATATAGTTCTAAAGCTTCTTTCTCTGAATTATTATAATTTATTAATACATTATAATCATTTTCAGCAAACAAAGTAGCTATAGCTTTGCCTATTCCTCTAGATGCACCTGTAACTAATGCTGTTTTTTTATTCATCAACCTCTCCCTTTCACATAAAATTTCAATATTCAATCACTATTATATATGAATACCTATTATAATAAAAGAAATATAGTATAAGTATTAAAAAAACATACTAAAGCCAAAATAGCAGTTTGGCCTTAGTATGTTTTTAGTCATATATCATTTTTTTAGTCATGCCGCCGTCAACAATGATATTACATCCATTTATAAAGTCATTCTCATAATATGTTAAAAATAAACATGTATTTACTATGTCCTTTGGTTTACCTACTCTTCCCGATGGGTGATTTTTATGGTCTCTCTCACTTAAATCTTCATAGTTTTGAGTTTCTATCCAGCCCGGACTTATTGCATTGACCGTTATTGGAGTATTTGATAAAGATATAGCCATTGTGTTAGTTAAAGATATAAGCCCTCCCTTTGAAGCTCCATAACTTTCCCACCCAAATTCATTTTGATTAAATCTAGTAGAAGATATATTTACTATTCTTCCATAACTTTCATTTTGATTCGCTTTTATAAATTCTTGAGAGCATATAAAACTTCCTCTTAAATTAACATCCATCACTTCATCAAATTCATTTAAAGTTATATCATATACAGATTTGTTAAACTTACTTATAGCTCCATTGTTTATTAATACATGAATAGTTTTATATTTTTTCACTACATCTTTAAATATATCTCTAATTCTTTTTTCATCTTTTAAATCTGCCTTGTAAAAAATTATATTCTTATTATCAAAATTATATTCTTCAATATCTATTGCAATAACTAATGCATTTAACTTTGCATACTCCATGGCAATAGCTCTTCCGATACCATTACTTGCCCCTGTAACTACTACAACTTTATTAGTATACATATACTCCCTCCCCACTTTGAACAGTTTACATAATTTAATTATTTTATTAATCTTCTTGTTTAGTCTTTGCTATAACAATTTCTCTTATACATACATCTTGAGGCTGGTTATAAGCAAATTCTACACAACTTGCTATTTTTTCTGGATCAAGACCTGATTCTATAGTTTTTTTCCATTCATTGTAATTATCTTTTATATTCACATCTGTTGTGTGTGATAAAAGAGGAGTTTCTACAACACCTGGAGCTATAGTTATGACCCTTACATTTGAGCTTGCAACTTCTTTTCTTATATTTTCTGTTATTGCATGAACTGCAAATTTTGTACCACAATAAACTGAATGATTATCAAATGTCTTTCTTCCTGCTATAGAACTTATATTAATTATTGTTCCTTCATTTCTAGATACCATATCGTTTAATACAATATTAGTTCCTGTAAGTATACCCTTTATATTTACATCTATCATATTGCTCCATTCTTCATAACTTTGTGTATTAGGCTCTCCAAGTAGCATTATGCCAGCACAGTTTACCAAGCAATCAACTTTTCCAAATTTTTCTTCAGCTTCTTTTATAGCTTCTTTCATTTTTTCTATATTTGTTACATCCACTGATTTACATAAAGAATTAGGTAAGTTTAATTCTTCCATTTTATCAAGTCTTCTAGATAATAATAGTACCGGATGACCATTATTAGATAATTTTTTTGCTATTTCTCTTCCTATTCCTGAACTTGCTCCTGTTATTACAGCTAATTTTTTCATACATAACCTCCATATAACTATTTTTATTATGGAATAATTATATATTCTTTGATATTATATTGTAAGTACGCACATAATTGTTATATAGTGAACTAGAAGTAACTATTGTGCATTTTCAACAGATTCATTGGAGGAAATTTATGAAAAAATCTATATTAACATGTGAAATAGAAATAACATTAAATGCTATTGGCGGTAAATGGAAACCTTTAATACTTTATTATTTAATAGAAGAAGGAACTAAAAGGTTTGGTGAAATTCAATCATTTATTTGTAAGGTGTCTCATAAAACTTTAACTACCCAATTAAGAGAATTAGAATCTGATGGATTAATATCTAGAACAGTTTATCCAGAGGTTCCTCCTAGAGTTGAATATAGTATAACAGATAAAGGCATGAGTTTATACCCAATACTTGAGGCAATGTGCGAGTGGGGAGAAAAAAACTTAACTGATAAATATGAACTTATAAACCCTCAGTGTAAATAATTATAAAGGTGTATCAACACCTTTATAATATTTCTATGTAAACACCCTTTTCCATCTTTGCTTTTGCCTTTTTATTTATAAGTTCTACATTATTATCTAGCTCTGATAACGAATATACTTTCCCACCTATACTAACTCCAGGGTCTATAAGTCTTGTTTTACCTTTTATAAATATATCGTACTTATCCTCATTTATCCTAAGTTTTACATTTTTGTTTAGTGATTTCATTAGACTTTTTATTTTATTATTTTCAGATCTGTTAAGTATGTCTATTACCTCATTATCTGTTTTTAATATATCTTTTAAATTCAACTCATTCTCATCAATCGCAATTTTTATTGCTTTAGATAACTTATCATAAGAATATCCATTTATGGGATTCATAAAGAAATCTATAACCTCTGTATAGTATAGCTCTAAAAACCATCTAGCTGATTCTATATCGTTTGTAACAATTTCTCCATCTAATACTTGTATATTTTTTAAAAACTCATTTATTTCATTTTTATTAGTAAACCCGTACTTATACATATCCCTTAAAGTATAATCAACTCTGTCCGCGCATAACCTAGGTGCTTTTCTTTCTAGTATAGTCCACTGCTCTTCATTTTCTAATATCTCTTTAAAGTCATATCCATACTTATTTAATATATATGGAATTTTAGAATTTATTACAACTTCATCAAATATAAGTTCATGATAATCTTCATCACTATTATCGAATACAAAGTCTATTACATGTGAAAATGCAGTGTGTGATATATCATGAAGTAATCCTGCTATTTGCTCTTTTAAACTTCCACCTAATAATCGAATCAACAGCATAACCCCAATTGAATGCTCAAATCTATTTACGTTTAATTCCTCTTTAATTAAATATGTAGCTCCTACTTGATGTATATTTTTTAACCTTTGTAATGCATCACAATTTATAAGTTCTATTAAAACATCCTCTAATTCAAACTCTCCATATATGTAATCCACTATTTTATTTTCCATATAACCCTCCTTAATAACCTCTTATAGCTTTTTATATTATATCATAATATAAAAAATTCGCTTTGCTCATGTCGCTCAAATTTCATGTCATCAACGTCCACTCGGTAAACTCGTGTCCCGTTACTCAGACGATTTAGTACGTTGCTCAAAGTGTTATTTTTTACTTTCACCCAAATATTAATATTGCTATACCCCATAAGTTATCCACAAATATTAGTTACGTATAATTTCCTTAAAGAAAAAAATACTAGGTTTTACCCTAGTATTTTTTCTCTATATTCGACTTATAATTTTATATTTTAACAACTTAAACTCATCTTCATCTATTATATTTAAATCTAATAGATTTTTTAGTTTTAATAATTCATCTACAGTAGATGTTTCTAAGTATTTTTTATTTTCTTTATTCCTACTAGGAATTAAATCTAAGTCAATTGAATTCATTTTATTTTCTTCACCATAATTAAAATAATTATCTTTTTCCTTAATGTTTTTTTGATTTAAATTTTTATCAATAAATTCTTTTTTTCCTTTTTCTATATCTCCTTTTTCTATAGTATTTATATCCTTTGCATTTACTTTATTATCATATACTCTGCAACTTTGAATTCTTACAAGAGTATCTATATAACTTTTTACCATAAAAGCATTTTTTAAAAGTATATTTTTATTATTATACAATTCGTTCATTGTATTTTTTAGTGTTTCATAACTTTCTTCATTTAAAATAAATCCTTTATTGTCCAAAGTATCTAAACATATTTCATAAAGTTCTTCTTCATTATATCCATTAAAATCTAAATATAAAGGAAATCTGTAGTTAAGTGATTGATTTTCTAATAAGATTTTATCAATTCCAACTTTATTACCTGATATAACTAGTATTATTTTGCTTTTATTTTTATCTATAAACTTGATAAGCATAGATACTATTTCATTGTAATTATATTCATTAATAAGTAAATCAAACTTATCTATTAAAATTACTTTACCTATAAACTTATTTAATATATCTTCTAGATTCATACCACTGTTTATGCTAGATACTATCTCATCTTTATCTATTTCAACTATACTTTTAGCTTTTATAAGACCTTTGCTAAAATACATTTCAGATAAAATACTTAAAACTCTTTTTTTACCTGTACCTGTGTCTCCAGTAAAAATAATATTTTTGTATTTATTTGTTCTGCTTCTCTTTCCTAGCTTTTCTCTTTTTTCTTCTATCTTCATTAGTTTATACTGACTTCTTAAAAAGTCTTTAGCTTTACAATTTCCTTTTAAGTTGCTTAGTTTTTCTTCTAAGTCAAAAGTATTTTCATAGTCTGACATATTTATCTTTTCTATATCTTTAACTGTTATTAAATTCATTTCATAAACACTTATATCTTCTTCAGCTATTCTTATACTTTGGTTTCTAATTAAACTTTCAACATAATTTCTTACCATCCTACCATTGCCTGACTGTGAATCAGCCTCTTCATATATAGCCTCAAAACTTGTTTTTAAAGCTGTATATGCGTTTTTGGATAACTTAAATCCTTTATTCTCAATTAATTTTATAGCCATTTCTAGCAACTCATTTGGATTGTAATCTTTAAAAACCGTCCATATAGGAAATCTTGACTTAAGACCTATATTAACATCAAAAAAGTCTTCCATTTCTTCTTCATACCCAGCAAGTATAACAACTACATCTTTTCCATAATCTTCAATCAATTTAAGTAAGGTTTCTATAGCCTCTCTCCCTAGTGAATCATTAGCTAATGTATAAGCTTCGTCTATAAAAAGCACACCACCTATAGCTTCTTTAAACTTCTCTTCTGTTTTCTTAGATGTTTGACCTGGTAATTCAGATACAAAGCTAGATCTATCTGTCTCAACAAGTTGTCCTACTTTTAAAAGTCCCATACTGTTTAGCATTTCTGCCACTAATCTAGCAATACTAGTTTTTCCTGTGCCAGGATTTCCTGCAAACACCATATTTAAATTTTGTTCAATTTTTGTACTTACTCCTGCTGATTTTCGCTTTTCTTGAGCCACAATTAGTTTATATTGACTTCTTAATAAATTTTTAACTTCTGTTAATCCCACTATCGAACTTAATTTTTCCTCAAGATCAAATTTAGTTTTTGCCTTAAAGTTAAAATTATCTCTCTCCAATAAATCTATTTGTTTAGATTTATCTGTTAGATATTTTTTAGACGCATCCAATATAGCATTTTCAACTATGTTTCTAACAAACCTTGCATTTCCTAAATCATTTTTACCATTTATTTGGTTCTTTGCAAATAAATCTATTAAATCATGTTTCACATTTTTTGCAATTCTATATCCCTTTGATTTTGCAATATTTAACGCAATTTCGTACATCTGCGTAGGAGTATAGTCCTCAAAATGAATAGTGTTTGGAAATCTTGATTTAAGTCCTGGGTTAAATGTTAAAAATTCATCCATATCTTTTTCATATCCAGCTAAAATAACAACTAATTCATCTCTATTGTCTTCCACTCCCTTAAGTAAAGCATCAACAATTTCTTTTCCTGCTTTATCATCATCACTTTCACATAATGAGTATGCTTCATCTATAAATAAAACCCCTCCTATAGCAGAGTTTATTATATCTATAGTTCTTTTGGCAGTATCAGCTACATTTTCTGTAACAAAGTCAGCTTTACTAACTTCTCTGTATATTCCTTTTGACAAAATACCTAAAGAATTTAAATATTCAAATGTTATCCTTGCAGCGTTAGTTTTACCCGTCCCTGCATTTCCTGCAAAAATCATGTTTAAGGATATATTAGATGTCTTGAGCCCTAAACGTTCTCTTATTTTTTGAACTTTATAATTATTTTTCACATTATTTAAAAATATTTTTAAATCTTCGATCCCTATTATAGAATTTAATTTATACTCAGCTTCTTCTAACGTAGGCATTGAATATTCGTTTAAATTCAATTCTTCATCATTTATTTTGCAGTATATATCATTGTCTTTAACATATATAAGCGCATCAGTTGTAGTTTTTAATCTATCTTCTCTTATTAAATTTGTTAATGGCTTACATAGCTTATAAGAAACATATTCACTTATACCAAAATTTGAGTCCTTTTTATATGTTTCTTGAAGAAATTTGCATATTCCAAAATATTCGTCACCTTTGTCATCTTCATTTATATCTAAAGTTATTTTAATATTAAATTTTTGTTCTACATTTCTAATTGTTTTTAATACTTCTCTTTTTACCACTTTATTTCGTTCATTTCTATTTAATGGTTTTGTATGTAGAGTTTTATCTATATTCAATTTAAATTGTTCATTAAAATATTTATCTATTTCAAATTCTTCATTGTTACTAATATATACTAAAAACTTATTATGGCAAACAAGTTTATCTATAGTACCTGATTCTTCATTGTCTGCTTTAACTAAAAACTTATTTTTTATAATATAATCATCATTTAAGTTTAAACATGTATTTGGGTATAAGCTCGATAATACTTTTAAAATTTCCCCACTTGATTTTTCTATATTTTTAAACATTACACAAGCTGAATCAGAACTTAATTTTTCATATAAGTCTGTTAAGAAAGCATTATATCCTAAATTAAAATTATATGATCCTAAGTCAATTTCATCTACCTGAGGATTATATAATAAATTAGTTCCTTTTAAATTTTCAAATATTCGTCTTATACTGGTTTTTTTAGCAGTTTCCTTTTCTCCAACTAAAACTAAAATACCTTTTTCATTTTTTGAAAATTTATAGTTAAAGTAATTACATAAATCTTTAATAAATTCATTTTGTCCTATAAGTTCTTTTTCTAGGCTTTTTCGTATCTCTTCAAATTTTTCATTTATATTTATCATTTTTATCCCCTTTCTAAGAGTTTATAAATATAATCGTGTTTCTAATCTTCTATCATAATCTGACCAACCATCATTTTGTGATTTATCTTTAATCTGATTAATTTTATTCATAGTTGCATCTATTCCATCTGCAAAGTTTATGATAAAAGACTCTTCCATGTTGCATTCTCTAGGAGATCCATATTCAAGTTTTCCATGATGTTGTATTATACATCCTTTAACTCTCCTTATAAAATCTTCACTAAACTCATAGTTGATTTCATTTATAGCTTTGTCTACCATTTGAACACCTATTGCTATATGTCCTTCTAACTCACCTTGCAAAGTATATTTAAATGGACCTTTGTAATCTAATTCATAAAGCTTGCCTATATCATGAAGTTTTGCTCCTAATATTGCTATCTCTTTATTCTTACAATTATATCTATCACAAAGTGTCTTGGATAAGTACATAACTCCAAGAGTATGCTCTGCTAGGCCTCCTATGTAGTTATGATGCATTGATACCCCACCTATGCCCTTTTTAAACTTGTCCAGAAATTCTTCATCTTTAAAAAAGTAATCATTTAAGATTGAAGCTTCTTCAGATTTTATATATTCATCACTTATATCTTGTATTTCTTTTAAAATATCTTGTATAGGTCTTTTTACTTTTGGTAAATAGTCATCTAGTTCATAGTCAGATTCTATTATTCTTACACTTTTAACTTCATCCATGGTAGGCTCTTTTTTACTTTCTACCTCTATAACTTGACCTGGCTTTAACCTAAACTTATTCGGTATTCTAGCTTTAATTTCTTCACTCCTATCTGTAAGTATATAGGTTGTCATATTGCTATCCTTATGTATTTTTTTCATTACCATTAATGATGTTTTAAAATTTTTATTCATACCTATATCTTTTAAAAATTCCTTTTTATGAGTCATGTTAGCCTCCTTTTTAAATCATATATATTTTAAAGTTATTATTTACAAAATATATAAAGTATATTAATCCATCTGTATTTTATAATTTATCCAATATTTTCAGTAAGTATAATTTAATTAATAACAAAAAGTACTTAAAACTATTTATTGATTTAAGTACTTTTTACTATTAATTAAATTTTAAATTTATATCTCCAGAGTTACATTTCAAATTCATATCAAACTTAGATTTGTTGTTCTTTATAAATTTTCTACTTTTAACCTCATCATTTATAATTATATTTCCACTATCATTTTTTAAGTTGTAGTTATACTCATCTTCATTTTTACCTATATCAAGTTCAATATTTCCTAAATTATTAGAAACATTAATATTGCCTAAAATTTCCCCCTTAAACTTAGTATAACCTATGTTATTGCTCAATTCTAAGTTTTCTTTTACACTGCTATTTAATATATTTATGTTTCCCATATTACTTTTAAATTTAGCATTTAAGCTATCTAATCCATCTACATTTATACTACCTGTAGCAGTTGCCATGTCTAATTGTTCTACCTTGCAATTATTTATGTTTATATTTCCTGTATCACAACTTAAATCAATATTAGATACATCGAGTTTATTTAAGAATAAGTTAGATATATTTGACGATATGCTTAAATTATCTAATTTTATACCTTTAGGTATATATATTTTAATACTACTATCTCTATTTTTTTTATAATATTCTAAGTTGTATGTATCATTTTTAATTTTTTCTTCTTTTATATTTAAACTTCCATTTTCTATTTTATATTTTATGTTTATATAATCCTTTTTATATTTTAAGTCTACTTTATACTGATCTGATGGTATAATTTCAATACTATTTAAATCTGTTTCTACATTTATATTTTTAAACGCATGTAATTTTTTGCTATAAATTAAATATTCTTCACTAGTGGAGTCATAGCAATCACTACTATTATTGTTTTCTATAAATACATTTTCATCAAAAGCATACCCCATTCCAGTAAATACAAATCCAATTACAATAGCAAGTGTTGATAACTTAACTATAGTTTTTATTTTCATATTTACAACTCCTTTGTTAATTTATATATACTCAATAAAATATATTTTT
>NZ_LBBT01000356.1 GCF_001006285.1 Paraclostridium benzoelyticum | reverse complement strand
CTGCCAAGGGCATGGCTGGGTAGCTATGTACGGAATGGATAAGCGCTGAAAGCATCTAAGCGCGAAGCCAACTTCAAGATAAGATTTCCCACCGTAAGGGTAAGATCCCAGGAAGACTACCTGGTTGATAGGTCGGAGGTGTAAGTGCAGCAATGTATGTAGCTTACCGATACTAATAGATCGAGGACTTGACCAAGATTATCTAATCTTACTAATGTTATTCAGTTTTCAGGGTGCTAACTCTAGGATATTACTTTACTTAAATATCTTTAAAAAATATATTGACATTTTTTAATTAAAATGTTAATATAATACTTGTTCAAAACAGAACAACATAATCTAGTTATTATAGCAAAGAGGATACACCTGTTCCCATTCCGAACACAGAAGTTAAGCTCTTTAGCGCCGATGGTACTTGGTGGGAAGCTGCCTGGGAGAGTAGGACGTAGCTAGGTTTTTTAAACAAGGCCCATTGGTCAAGCGGTCAAGACACCGCCCTTTCACGGCGGTAACAGGGGTTCGATTCCCCTATGGGTCACCAATTAAATATGCGGGTGTAGCTCAATGGTAGAGTTCCGGCCTTCCAAGCCGGCTGTGAGGGTTCGATCCCCTTCACCCGCTCCTAAATAAAGATTATGCGGTTATTACAGCAAAGAGGATACACCTGTTCCCATTCCGAACACAGAAGTTAAGCTCTTTAGCGCCGATGGTACTTGGTGGGAAGCTGCCTGGGAGAGTAGGACGTAGCCGCGTAATCTTTTTTATTTTACGTGGATTTAAGTGGTGGTTAGGATTAAGTTACATTTGAAGTCATAAAGCTGAGAAGATGCTTTAAAATGACTTCTGCATTATAACTTAATCCTAACCATTTTTTTGATGTGTAAAATAAAGAAGAATTACGCTTATACGGTATGGGATTAAAATAAAATATAGGAAATAGGGAAAATATATTTAAAGGTATCTATATTTGGATATAACTATACTTAGTTAAGATTCGAATAATAAACTTAAAGGAGATGATAGCTTTGAATAAGATTAAGGTTATGACCGTTTTTGGAACGAGGCCAGAGGCTATAAAAATGGCACCTTTAGTAAAAGAACTTGAAAGCAGAAAAGAAATTGAAAGTATTGTATGTGTAACAGCTCAACATAGACAAATGTTAGATCAAGTTTTAGATATATTTAATATAACTCCAGGCTTTGATTTGAATTTAATGAAAAAAAATCAGACGCTAACATCTATAACAGTTAGTGCATTAGAAGGAATAGATGAGGTAATAAGAAAATCAAAGCCAGATATAGTTTTGGTACATGGAGATACGACAACAACGTTATCTGCTAGTTTAGCAGCATTTTATAATAAATGTGATGTTGGGCATGTTGAGGCAGGACTTAGAACTTATAATAAATATTCTCCATATCCAGAAGAAATAAATAGACAAGTTACAGGTATTATAGCAGATATGCATTTTACTCCAACTAATAAATCAAAAGAAAATTTAATAAAAGAAGGAAAGTGTAGTGATGACATTTATGTAACTGGAAATACGGCTATAGATGCTTTAAAAACAACAATAAAAAAAGATTATAACAATAAAATATTAGATAAAATTAAAAGTGATAGAATGATTTTACTTACTGCTCACAGAAGAGAGAACTTGGGCGAAAATATGGAAAATATATTTAAAGCCATAAATAAGATCGTAAGCGAATTTAATGATGTTCAAGTAGTATATCCTGTACATTTAAATCCTAAAGTTAAAACTACTGCTGATGAGATTTTAGGTAATAATGAGCGAATACATTTAATAGAGCCTTTAAACGTTATAGATTTTCATAATTTTATGAGTAAATCTTATTTAATAATGACTGATAGTGGAGGTATCCAAGAAGAAGCTCCCTCTCTTGGAAGACCAGTTTTAGTTCTTAGAGATACAACGGAAAGACCCGAAGGAGTAGAAGCGGGGACATTGAAATTAGTGGGAACAAATTCGAAAGATATATATGATACAGCAAAGGAATTGTTAATAGACAAAAAAAGTTATGAAAAAATGTCTAAAGCTTCAAATCCATATGGAGATGGCCTTGCAAGTAAGTACATCGTTGATAGCATAATAAAAAAATACTTGAATAAATAGGTAAAAGTGAATAAAAATAGTAAGTCCAATAAATAATTATAGTATAGACTAAATTGTTTAATTGGAGGAATTTTATGTATAGAGTTGTATTAAAGCGTATTAATACAGATTATCTGAACGAGAACATGATATTTGATTGTCAGTATATTGATTTTGATAGTTCAAAGTATAAGTTTGAAAATATAGTTATGAATAATTTTGTTATAAAAGACTTTGAAGTTAATAATGAAGATATAGCATTGATAAAAATAATGTAATAAGTGTGTAGTTATAACTACACACTTATTACATTATACGGACAATTTTAATAACAGGATTATAGCCGAAAGCATGTTCTTTTATATGGTATAATTACTTTATAAAGGAAGGGATAGTTTATGAATAGTATAGTAAATGATATTTTAAATGATAGAAAAATTAATGATATTAAGGATAAATATATAGAGTTTGCAAATAAAGATTCATATAAAACAAACAATGTTTTATTATTAGTACCAAACAACAAAATTAAATTTAAATATAATAAGTTAATAAACTTAAACATAAGTGAAGAAATAAATATTTCAACATACAACTCATTTTTAATAAAAGAAGTAGTGAAGTTTTGGCCAATTATACAGCAAAAATATAATAATATAATCAATCATAAAGTAAAACCATCTATTATAAATAGTAGTTTGAGCGATTATATTTTAAATAAAATAGTTAAAGAAAAAAGGAATGTAGAGGGCTTTTTTAACGATATAACTGCATCCAACAGAAATATTGCAAGTAGTATTAGCTTTAATATAAATAAGGGATGTCAAAGTTTAATAGATTTAAATGATATAGGTAATAGAATTTATTACTCTAAACATAACCAAAGTAAGATGGATAGATTTTCATACAGTCAAATGCAAGAAATAATAAATGAGTACCTAGATTTATTATTAAAAAATTCAACTATGGATAATTCAATAGCAATTTATTTGTATAATGAATTTTTATTAAAAGATGAGGAATATGTAAATAGCTTGAGAAGAAGAGTGAATTATTTAATAGTAGATAGTTTAGAAAACTGTACAGCAAGTGAAGTTGATTTTATAGATATATTGTTAGACAGTGTAAAAGAGTCATATATGTATATAAATCAGACGAAAGACTATGCGGCTTTTAATAATGTAGATATGAAATATATTAAAGACAAATTATTTAGTAAATGCAAGTTTATTAAAAATAGTGAAATAAGTGAAGTTAATATAAGTGAATTACTTAAATTAAATAAAGACATTGAATTAAATCAAAATATGCAACTATATAGTCAGATGTTAATTGAGGCTAGCAATAAAGTTGTAGAATTAATTAACAAGGGTTATAGAGCAAAGGATATAGCTATTATTTCACCAATAAACAATACTATTACGGAGTATGAAATAAAAAATACATTATTAAAAAATAACATAGGATTTTATAGCACAAAACAAGATAAAAGAATAATTGATTATCCTTATGCACATGCATTAATGGTAGCTTCATGTATATTTTATGAATGTGAAGAACTTTTAAATAATGAAGATTATATTAGCTTTATAAGCCTTTTATTAAATACGAATAAAATTAGATCTAAAAAAATATTAAGTAAAAAATTAGAGTCGGATAAATATAATGAAATAATAAATTACATAAGAAGTAAGAAGTTAGATGATGTAAATATTTATGAATTTTTAATTAAATTTTATATTGATAAATTATTACAACTTCCAAAAGGAAAAGAAAATGTGAAGATTTGTAAAAAGATAATTCAAGAAAGTGAGAATTTTACAGAGAATATATCTTTATTAGGAATAAATAATAATAAATCAAAGGAAAAAATATTTATAGAGGCACTAAAATCAAGCATAAAAGATTATTATACTTTACTAGAATTAGAAGATTTTAAAGATGAAGACTTAGTTGTATTGACTACTCCATATACTTACATATCTCATAATATGAAAAGTGATATACAAATTTGGTTGGATATAGGTAGTAACATGTGGAGTATGAAATCTGAAAAAGAAATAAGTAATGTACATGTTTTAAAAAAGTCTTTTATTGAAGGAAACATATATACTAATGATGTTGAAGAATTTTATAAAGAGTATTATTTAAACAATACAATATATAATCTTCTTTTAAATACTGAAAAAGTATATGCATATAAAAGTGAATATACAGTAAATGGGTACATACAAGAAGGAAGTTTGTATGGAGTGATTTTAAAGTTAATAGATAAAGGTGATTTTAATGAAAATAAATTATAGAGAAGATCAAACGCCTATAATAAATTATGAAGGTGGAACTATGGCGGTACCAGCAGTACCAGGAGCTGGAAAAACTTTTATAGTTACAAATTTAGTTGCAAAATTAATAAGTCAAGGCAAGCATAGACCAGGGAAAATACTAATACTTACTTATATGAATAGTGCAGTTAATAATTTTAAAGGTAGAATAGCAAAATTATTAGATGAAAAGGATATAGATGATAAAAATTCATATGAAGTAATGACTATTCATAGTTTGGCAGTAAAAATAATAAAAGAAAAGCCCGAGATTGTAATGTTAAGTGATGAATTTAGCATAGTGGACGACTTAAAGAAAAGTATCATATTAAATGAGAGTATAAATAACTTTAAAAATAATGGAGGAGAAAAAGCTTTTAATTTTTTTGTTAAAGAACAGAGAGATGAAGAATGGAGAAATAGATGTTTAGAGTCATGGAACCAAGGTTTTTTTGATTTAGTTACAAACTCTATAAGTGAGTTAAAATACAAGGATATTTCACCAGAAAAACTAGAAAATATAATTTTAAATGGACATAAAGGAATATTAAAATGTATTTTACCTATATACAAAGACTATGAAAGAAAGTTGAAAAATAATGGATTATTAGATTATGATGATATTTTGATATTAGCATATAAAGCACTTAGCAGTGATGAAAATTTAAAAATTAAGTTTCAAAAGCGATATTCATATATATTTGAAGATGAATGTCAGGATTCAAATGAACTTCAAGGAAAAATAATAAAACTATTATCCGAAGATAATAATAATTTAGTTCGTGTTGGAGATGTAAACCAAAGTATAAATGGAACATTCTCATCATCAGATCCAATGTTTTTTAAGCAGTTTATGGAAGAAGCTGATAGTTGTTACAAAATGGATATGTCTAACAGAAGTTCTAAAGACATTATCGAATTATCAAATAGACTAGTAAAATTAATTACAAAAGAATTTTATTTAGAAGAGTGTAAAAGTGCGCTAGAAGATATGGAAATAAAAACAGTGCCAGATGGTAAGGGATATAAAGAAAATCCTAAACCCGATAAATATTTATTGAATGCAAAATGGTATGAAACATGGGAAAAAGAAATAGTACAAACTGTAAAGTTTGTAGAGTATATAAAAGCTAATACTCCAGATAAAAGTATAGGTATATTAGTTCCATTTAATAATCAAGTAAGGGAAGTAGCTCAAGTTTTGGAAACTCATAACTTAGAGTTTGATGAACTAGGACCAAACTCATCACATAAAAGGAAGATAATAAATAACATAGGTTATATAATTGATTTTTTATCTCAGTGTGACAGTACAGAAAAATTAATTAATGTTTTAGAAAAAGTGTATATAAATTCTGATAATAAAATAGGTAAAGATGAGTTTTTATGTAAATTAAAAAAATATGAAAGTGAAGATATAATATATGACACAGAAACAGTTATAGAAGATATTGTTATAGATAATAGAGATGAAATATATTTAACCTTTAAAAAAGGGATAGAACGTTTAAAAAATATAATAGAGTATGAATCTATAAAAGTAGATGAACTAATATTGATAATTGGTGAAAATATAGAAATATCAGATGAAGAAAAGGCTATGGTAGAGTATATAGCATTTTATGCTAGATACCTAATACTTGATAATCCAAATACAAGTTTATACGATATATCAAAAATACTTCTAGATGATAGAAATAGAGTATTTAATTACATAAGCGAAATAATATATGAAATAAATGGATATGAACCTAAGCCAGGAGGAATTACTGTTTGTACATACCATAAGTCAAAGGGTATGGAATGGGATGTTGTATTTTTACTTGATTTAACAGAATTTAAATTTCCAGCAGATATAAAACAAAAATTCCAGGGAGAGTTATGGTATTTAAAAGATAAATATAAAAATCCAGTAGCTATAGCAAAATCTGAGGTTGAGTCAATAGTAACTGGTGATGCCCCTAAGGATTTTATGTACAAGCATAAAATAGACATAATAAATGAAAAAATAAGATTATTATATGTGGGGATAACAAGGGCAAAAGAAATGTTGATGTTATCAGGACATAGTTATAAAGATAATACAACAAATAAAAAGCAACAACAAAAACCATCTTTTTATTTTAATAGCTTAGGTAGATTTATAAAAGTTAAGAGAGGTGATATTGTTGAATAAAAAATTAGAGAATTTCTTGTTTAGTCAAAACTCTATAAACACTTATAGAAGTTGCCCATTAAAATTCAAATTTAAATATGTAGACAAATTAAATTGGAAACAAGATGATGAAGGAAGTAGAGATTACTATGAAAATCTTAAATTAGGTTCAGATTTCCACTTAATATGTGAGAGGTATTTTAGTAATATACCAACTGGAATAGAATTTTTAAATAATGAAGAATTCAATATATGGTTAGAAAAAATTAAAAGATTAATACCTATAAAAGATGATAAGTTATATCTTCCAGAGTATGAGGTTAGATATAGTTTGAATAATTTTAAAATACAGGCTAAATTTGATTTAGTGGTAGTAGATAAGGATAGTATAAGTATCTGGGATTGGAAAACAGAAAATAGAAAGATAGAATATAAAGATGTAGAAAATAGAGTTCAAACTTTAGTTTATTTATTTTTAGCAAGTGAAACTATTGGTAAAATATATAATTTAGATATAGATTATGAAAATATAAAATTAAGTTATTATCAGCCAGAGTATTATAATGAGCCTATAACAATTACATATAGTAATGAAAAACATAACATAAATAAAAAACAATTAGAAAACTATATAGTAAATATATTAAATACAAATTACAATGAAGAAAAAAATATAAAAAATATTAAACATTGCAAGTTTTGTGAGTTTAATAAATTGTGCAATAATGAAGCTGTAAACTATAGCACATTGGAGGAAGAAATATATGAGCCTTAGATTTATATTTGGAAGAGGCGGTAGTGGGAAAACAACATATTGTTTAGAAGAAATTTCTAAGCAAGTTCTTGATGATGGAACATCCCCTATAATACTGCTAGTTCCAGAACAATACACATTTGAAAGTGAAAAAAGACTAAGTAATTATTTAAAAAAAGATCCATACCTTAGAGCTAGAGTACTTAGTTTTAAAACATTAAGTAATATAGTATTTTGTCAGGTTGGAGGATTAACAGATATAAATATAAATGCTAGTGGTAGATCTATGATGATTTATAAAGCGTTAGAAGGGGTTAGTGAAGACCTTGAAATATTTTCAAAGGCAGCATCTCAACCTGGATTTATAGGTACTATAGCTGATATGATATCAGAACTTAAGCAATATAGTATTTCTCATGAATCTTTAGAAAATATAGCTGGAGAAGTACAAAGTGAAACACTTAAACTAAAGCTTCAGGATATAAGTAAGATATATGCTAATTATGAAAACATATTACATGAAAATTATATAGATTCACAAGATTTATTAGCATCGTTAGCGGACAAGATAGAAAGTTGTAATTACTTTGACAATGCAATAATTTACATTGATGAATTTACAGGTTTTACTCCAAATCAATATAGAGTAATAAAGAGTTTATTGCATAAAGCCGCAGAAGTAAATGTAACTTTGACATTAGATAACAACTTAGTTAAGACTTACAATAAGACAGATGTTTTTTCTCGTACTAAATTTACAGAAGAGAAATTAAAAAAATTATGCTTAGAATCAGGAGTTATAATTAAGCCTGAAATAAGTTTAAATGCAAGTAAAATAAAAAGATTTGAAGGAAACAAAGAATTAGAACACCTTGAAAGGAATTACTATTCATATCCTTATAAAATATATGAAGAGGAAACAGAAAGTATAGCTATAAAAGAGTTTAGTAACTTATACTCAGAAGTAGAGCAAATAGCTAAAGAAATAGTATTTTTAGTTAGAGATAAAAAAGCAAGATATAGAGATATAACGGTAGTAACTAGAGATTTAAATAGGTATGATTTTTTAGTTCAATCTATATTTAATGAATATGAAATACCTAATTTTATAGATAGTAAAAAAGAAGCTAAAAGTAATCCTATTATAGTTTTGATAATAGCAGCATTAGAAATGCAAAATAGGAGATATAACTATGAAACTATGTTTAGATATTTAAAAAGTGGTCTTTTAGGAATAAGTATAGAAGATATTAGTTTAATAGAAAATTATGTTTTAGCAAATGGAATAAAAGGTAAAAGATGGTTTGAAGAAAAATGGAACTATAGAGTATATCACAAATTAAATGAGGATGAGAATGACTATGAAATAGATATAATAAATAGAGTTAATGAGATTAAAGATTTAATAATAAAACCTATAATTAAATTACAAGAAAAACTAAAAGGAAAAAATAAAGCAAAAGATATATGTAAATATATATATGAATTTTTATTAGATATAAATATACCTAACACTATACAAATAATGATTGATAAATTTAAAGAAAATAATGAGATAGATTTAGCGAATCAGTATGCTCAGGTTTGGGAGATTGTTGTTGATATACTAGACCAAATAGTAGAGATTATGGGTGAGGATACGATAAACTTAGATAAATTCATAAAAGTAATAAGTATTGGTTTTGATGAGTATGAATTAGCAACAGTACCCCCAAGTCTAGATCAGGTTTTAGTAAGTAGTGTAGACAGAATGAAAAACCCAAATACAAAGCATTTATATTTAATGGGAACTACAGATGGAATTTTTCCACTAATATCAAAAGATGATGGAATATTAAATGACAGTGATAGAAAAAATTTAGGAGATAATGGGATAGAGGTTGATATTGACAGTAAAACTAAAACATTTGAAGAACAATTTTTAGTTTATAGAGCTTTAACCTCAACTAAATGTTCATTAACAGTTACATATCCAATTGCTGATCATGAAGGAAAAACACTAAGACCATCGATAATAGTGTCTAGACTTAAAAAGATATTTCCAAATATAAAAAATACAAGCTATTTAAGTGATGTAAAATATTGTTCAAGTGAAGAAATAGTAGAAAATATAACTACTAAAGCACGTGTATTTAATGAACTTATAAAAGCTATAAAAGAATTTGAAGAAGAAAAATATATAGATTCTGTATGGCTAGATGCATACAAATACTTCATACAAAATGATGACTATTACATTAGAGCAAAAAATATAATAGAAGGTTTAAATTATACAAATCAAGTTAAGCAGATAGAAAGTGAAAAAATAAGAGCATTATATGACAATAAAATATTCAGTGTTTCTAGGCTAGAAAAATATGCTCAATGTCCATTTGCTTATTTTATACAATATGGGCTAAAAGCAAAAGAAAGAAAAGAATTTGAATTTACTCCTCCTGATTTTGGAACATTTGTCCACAATATATTAGATAAGTTTTCAAAACAGTTATCTAAAGATAATTTAGACTGGAGAGAAATCACAGATGAATATATAGTAGAAAAAGTAACTATAATAGTGGATGATTTGATAGCTAAGATACCAGGATATATATTACAAAGTTCAGCAAGATATAAGTACTTGGCATATAGATTAAGAAATATGCTTGTTTCAGCTATATCTATTATAAGCAATCAAATTAAAAAAGGATCATTTGATCCTGCAGACTATGAAGTAGAGTTTGGAGGAAAGGGTAAATATCCACCTATTAAAATTGTTTTAGAAAATGGAGAAGAGATAAACTTAATAGGGCAAATAGATAGAGTAGATATGTTTGAAGATGGGCAAGAAAAATATATAAGAATTGTAGATTACAAATCTGGAAATAAAGATATGAGTCTTACGGATGTATATCATGGATTACAGCTACAGTTATTAGTTTATCTAGATGCAATATTAGAAAGTGCTAAATATAATGATGGAGATATAAATCCTGCTGCTATACTCTATTTTAAAATAGATGATCCTATTATTAAATCTAATGAAGATAAAGAAGATGATAGTATAAGAGAAGAAATACTGAAGAAGCTTAAAATGAAAGGTCTTGTATTAAAGGATAGCAATATAATTAGAAAGATGGACAATACATTACCTGAAGGAGAAAAAGCAACATCATTAGTTATACCAGCGTCTATAAACAAAGATGGAACTATTTCAAAAAACACATCAGGTGTAAATGAAGAAGAGTTTTCAATACTTAGAAAATATGTAAAACATACAATTAAAGACTTAAGCAAAAATATGCTTGAAGGACATATTGGAATAGCTCCATATAAGACTAAAGAATCAACATCTTGTGATTTTTGTAGTTTTGCAACTATATGTTTATTTGATAGTACATTTAAAGACAATAGTTATAGAATTATAAACAAAAAAAGCCAAGATGAAATAATTAATAAAATGAGAGGAGAGGTTGAATAATGAGTTCTCCTAAGTGGACAGACGAACAACAAGCTGTAATAGATAGCAGAAATTGTAATCTTCTAGTAGCTGCTGCTGCAGGTTCAGGGAAAACAGCAGTACTAGTTGAACGTATTATACAGATAATAACAGATACTAAAAAGCCAGTGGATATAGATAAATTATTAGTAGTTACATTTACAAATGCAGCTGCTTCAGAAATGAGAGAGCGTATAGGAGATGCAATAGCTAAGGCATTAGATAAAAATCCTGAAAATAGCCATTTACAAAATCAATTAGTTTTATTAAATAGAGCAAGCATTACAACTATACATTCATTTTGTTTAGATGTAATAAAATCAAATTTTCATAAAATAAATATAGATCCTAACTTTAGAATAGGAGATCAAACAGAATGTTCTCTTTTAAAGCAAGAATGTATAGAAGAAATTTTTGAACAATACTATGAATCAAGAGATAAGGGATTTTTAAATTTAGTGGAAAGCTATGCAGAAAAAAGAGGAGATAAAGATTTACAAGATATAATATTATCTATATATAACTTCTCGATGGCATCACCATACCCTAAAAAATGGTTAGAAGATTCAGCTGAATTATTTAATATAAATGATGATTTTGATTTTTCAAATTCAATATGGTCAGAATCAATATTAAGTAATGTAAAAATAGAGATAGATGGAATAGCATCTAGTATGAAAAGCGCCATTGAATATGTAGATGGAATTGACGAATTAGAAACTTATAAGGAAAAATTAAATATAGAGTATTCTCAAATATTAAATATATTAAGTGCTTGTAATGAAGGCTGGGATAAGACATATTACTTTATGAGCAATATGCAATTTGAAAACTTCGCAAAAGGAGTTAAGAGATTAGGAAAAGATACCCCTGACTACATAAAAAAAGCAAGAGAAAATGCTAAATCTATAAGAGATAAAAATAAAAAATCATTAGAGAGTATAATAGGATCAACTTTTTATAAAAGTAATGAACAGATTTGTCATGAAATAAAGTATTTATATCCAGTTGTAACTTCTATTTCAAACCTTATAATAGCGTTTGAAGAAAAGTATCAAGAAAAGAAAAGAGAAAAAGGAATTATAGATTTTAATGATATAGAGCATTTTGCATTAGCTATATTAACAGATGAAGATGAAGATGGAAATATAATACCATCAGATGTAGCTAAGATATATGTAGAAAAATTCTCAGAGATATTTATAGATGAATATCAAGATAGTAACTTGGTTCAAGAAGTTTTATTAAGTACTATCGCTAGTATTGAAAATCCAAATCGATTTATGGTTGGAGATGTAAAACAAAGTATATACAGATTTAGACAAGCAAAACCAGAAATATTTTTAGAAAAATATGCAACTTACGATACAGAAGAAGGTACTAAAAATAGAAAGATAATGCTATATAAGAATTTTAGAAGTAGGAAAGAAGTTGTAGATTGTGCAAACTATATTTTTGAAAATATAATGAGTAAAAATATAGGTGAAATCGAATATAGCGAAAAAGAAAGATTAAATTTAGGCGCAAGCTTTAAAGAGTGTGAAGAAGAAAATGTGTTAGTGGGAGGACCTGCTCAAATACATTTAATACAAAAAAATATTAAATCTAAAAATGAATCAGATGAATCTGAGGAGAATGAGGAAGAACAAGAAGAAATAGATAATATACAATTAGAAGCTAGAATGTTAGGAAATATAATCAAAAACTTAATGAAACCCAATGAAGATGGGAAGGTAACAAAAGTTTATGATAAAAAAATTGATGGATATAGAAATGTAGAATTTAAAGATATAGTAATACTATTGAGAGCAACATCTAGTTGGGCACCTGTATTTGTTGAAGAGTTAATGAATATGGATATACCTACATATGCAGATACAGGTATTGGATATTTTGATACTATAGAGATAAAAACAATACTAGCATTACTTCAAATAATTGATAATCCAATGCAAGATATTCCTTTAATTGCAGTATTGAAGTCACCTATGTTTGGGTTTACACCAGAAGAGCTAATTGATATAAGAATAGAAGATAGACAGAAAAGTTTTTATGAAGCTTTACAAATAGCAGGTAGTAAAGATGGAGATTTAGGTGAAAAAATAAAATATTTCTTAGAACGATTAGATAATTTTAAAAATAAATCACTTTATATGAGTACCGATGAATTTTTATGGTACATATACATAGAAACTGGTTATTATGCATATGTAGGCGCATTACCAGCAGGAACACAAAGACAAGCTAATCTAAAGGTATTATTTGAAAGAGCTAAGCAATTTGAATCAACAAGCTTTAAAGGTATTTTCAATTTTATAAACTTTGTAAAGAAATTAAAGAGATCGAACTCTGATATGGGAAGTGCTAAAACATTAGGAGAAAATGCAAATGTAGTAAGAATCATGAGTATACATAAAAGTAAAGGGCTAGAGTTTCCTATAGTTATATGTGCAGGAATGGGTAAAAATTTCAATACTCAAGATTTTAGAAAAGACATTCTATATCACCATAGGTTAGGATTTGGGCCTCAGCTAGTAGATTATGAGAGAAGAATATCATATCCTAGTATAGCGAAAGAAGCATTAAAAACAACTATAAACATGGAAAACTTATCAGAAGAAATGAGAGTTTTATATGTTGCATTTACACGACCTAAAGAGAAGTTAATCATAACAGGTTCGGTAAGAGATATAGAGAGTAGCATAAAAAAATGGTCTGAAGACCTAGATAATGAGGGACCTGTTTCAGAATATCAAATTTTAAAAGGAAAGAACTTTTTAGATTGGATAATGCCTGCAGTTATAAAGCATAAAGATTTAGATAAACTACGCAGCATAATTGAATTAGATGCTAATTACTTAAATAATCATGAATCAAATTGGGAAACTAGAATATGGGAAAGATCAGATATATTAATAGAAAAGACTGCTAATGATGAAGAGGAAAGTATAGATATAATTTTATCTAATTTAGATATTAGCGAAAATAAAAGTGAATTCTATGAAGATATTAAATATAAGCTAGACTATAAATATCCATTCATGGAATCTGTTAATAGAGCAGGAACTATATCTGTTACTGAAATCAAACGATTAGAAAATAAAGAAGAAATTGATTATAGTGCTCAAGAATTAATTGAAAAGCAAACTGAAATAAAAACTCCATTATTTATACAAGAAGATGTAAGTAAGAACAAATTAACTGGAGCTCAAAAAGGTACTATAATGCATTTATTCATGCAGATTGTTGATTTAACTAAAGTAAGCAATTTAAATGAAATTAATGAAGAAATTAATTTAGCTGTAAAAAAGAAAGTATTAACACAAACTCAGGCAGATACTATAAATCCATATAAAGTATTAAAGTTTTTTAAATCTAATTTAGGAAAGAGAATGTTAAGTTCTTATTATTTAAAAAGAGAACAAGCTTTCTATTTACAAATAAGCATGAGTGATATATTCAAAAATGATGATAGAGTAGAAATTATAGAAAATGAAGATAAACTTATGGTAAGAGGGATAATAGATGCTTACTTTGAAGAAAATGATGAACTTGTTATAGTAGATTATAAAACTGACTTTGTAAATGAAGAAAATAAAGATAGTATTACAGAAAAATATACTAAACAGCTTGAAATATACAGTAGGGCGTTGAGTACATTAACAGGCAAGAAAGTTAAAGAAGCATATATATACTTATTTGGAACTGAGGAAGAAGTTTTATATAAGTTTGATTAATAAAAAAGGTGCGATGGTTTTATAAAACCATCGCACCTTTTTTATTAGGGGAGAGATATAAAATTATATTTTTCGTATACTATAATTATTTACAAATTTAAGATTTATATACATAAAAAAAAAATTCGCTTCGCCTGAGCGACTGCGAACCACTTCATGTCGTCAACGTCCACTCGACAAACTCGTGTCCCGTTACTCAAACGACTTCGTACGTTGCTCAAAAATCTTTTTTACGCTCAAAAAATATAAGGTTGATATAACTAAGTTTCATAAGTTATCCATAGATTTTTAGTAATCATAATTTTAATAAGCGTAAAAAAATCACCTATACAAGGGGGGTATAGGTGATAATGGGGGGATAAAAATTATTTATTTTCCGATCATATTTTAATTATTAACAACCATTTGATTATTATTCATAGTTATTAAGTTTTTTATTAAGAAAGGATATTAACTTCCTTTCTTAATTTTAATATATTCATAAAAAGAATATTTGTTACTATTTTCAACATAAATTAATAAATTTCTTATTATTTAGTTTTTATATTTAGTTAAATTAAAGTTAGCAGCAAATTCTTCAAATCCAACTCTATCTATATATGCTCCCAAACGCTCTTTGTTATTTGCATTGTCTGAATATAAGTTAACTATATCATCTACCAAATCTAATACTTTTTCATCAGGTATACCCATGACAAGTCTATCTCCTAATCTAGGAATTGTACCACCCTTTCCGCCTACAAAAACAGTCCAGCCTTTTGGAGTACCCATTAATCCAATATCTCTAGTATGATTGTCGGCACAACTATTAGGACATCCACTAACACCTATTTTTAACTTATTTGGTAAATTCATTCCATGATATCTATCATCTAATTTTAAACCTATACTTACTGAGTCCTTAAAACCTCTTTTACAAAAAGATGTTCCAGGACATGTTTTAATACTTCTAACACATAAGCCTATAGCAGCTCCAGGTTTCATACCTAAATCTTGCCATACAGAATCAATATCATTCTCTTCAAGTCCAACTAGCGCTATACGTTGAGCAGCTGTTATTTTTATAGCTTGAACATTATACTTATCTGCAACATCAGCAAGTTTTCTAAGTTGGTCAGAAGTTATCAAACCAGCAGGAACATGAGGAGCAATTGCATAAGTTTTTTTATCTCTTTGAAGGACTGCACCTTTATCTAATAAATCTTTCATAATTACCTCCTAAATATGTATTTAAAAATATTATATGG
>NZ_LBBT01000355.1 GCF_001006285.1 Paraclostridium benzoelyticum | reverse complement strand
ACTTACTTATATGCAAGTTTTGTATACTAGATAATATGAAAACTAGAAAACAAAAATTAGATGAAAATATACAAAAACTAAAAAAATTAAATGAAAATATAAGTGTATTAACCTCAAATATAAAAAATGAAGAACTAATGCAATTTGAATATAAAGAAGATACACTAAAAATAGAAAAAAATATAAATAAATCTATTGAAGAGTCTGATATGCCTATAGTTATGTTAGACGAAAAAAATAAAATGATTTATTGCAATCAGAACTCTTGGAGAAATATTAATCTGAATAAGGTTAATATTTTAAATTATTTATACAAGAATTTTAAAAATGGGCAAGAGTGTGTAGAGATGATTAATGAGGTAGGAGTAAATAGCTTTAAATCTATAAACTTATATGATAATGAAGAAAAAGTATATAGGTTTATATGTACAAAGGAAATGAGAGACAATAAAGAAATAAAAATATGTATATTTAATGATATAACTCAAAGTACCATAATTCAAAAACAATTAAATGATAGTGAGGAAAAATATAGAAAACTTATGGATGTTTTAACTGATGGAGTTATAATTCATGATATGAATGAGATAAAGTATATAAATGATTCTGCATTTAAAATATTTAAAATAGAAAAAAATAGAACAAATATTAGTTTGGAAAATTTAAAAAGAAAAATACACATTGATGAAAGAAATCAACTAAGTGAAAGTTTAGAAGAAGTAAAATGTGGAAAAGTAAGCAAGTGTATTAATAAATTTAAGACGGTAGATGATATTTGCATAGAAGTGATAACTACAAAAATAGAAACTGACGATTCAAATATTTTATTGAGTATAATTGTTGATATAAGCGAAATGGAAGAAGCACTTAAACAATTAGAGGCAAATCAAAAAACATATAGAGCATTAGCACAAAATTTACCAGATGGTATTGTAGTTATAGATAAAGAAAGTAAAGACTACATATATCAAAATAAATCTATGATAAAAATTTTAAAAAAAGTTAAAATGGATAGCATAAATAAATTTATAAATGATTATATTTCAAATGAATACTATGGACAAACCAAAAGGTATGAAATAGATAAAAATAAGAGTTGTTTTGCAAGTATAACTATAATAGATAGAAAAGAAGAACAACAGCTATTAGCTATAGTAAGATTGCTAGAAAATGAAGAAAGAGTTTTAGAGGCTATAAAAGAACTCGATTTAGTAAATGCTCAACATCATGTGAAAAATGAATTTTTAATAAACACATCTAAATTACTAAAAGACCCTATAAATAATGTAGCTAATATGAATAAGATATTAGAACAAAATAAATCTGAATTTAACTCCAAACATATAGAAAATTATACTAAGTTAGTTAAACAAAATTGTTATAGATTACAAAGAGTGATAAACAACATGAATGAAATTGTAGATGTAGAAAATGGAGTTTGTAGTGTTGAATTTGTGTACTGTGACATTATAAATCTTACAAAATACATAGTAGACTGTGTAAATGGATATTTAAATGATAAAGGTGTATATATTAAATTTAATAGTGATATAAATTATAGTATTTTAAAAATAGATTTAGATAAAGTTCAAAAAATAATATTAAATTTAATTTCTAATGCTATAAAATTTAGTGAAATTGGGAGCTTGATAGAAGTATATATATATAAGGAGAATGATTTTATAAACATAGCTATTAAGGATAACGGAGTAGGAATACCTAAAGATAGATTGAAATTTATATTTACTAAATTTGGACAAGTTGATAAAACCTTATCCAGAAATACAGAAGGGTGTGGAGTTGGATTAACTTTAGTAAAAGCATTTTTAAAATTACAAGGTGGATATATAAATGTAAATAGCGAAGAAGGTAGAGGCAGCGAGTTTATAATTTCATTAAAAGAATTCAAAAATATAGATGAAAAAGTTTTAGTTGACACAAATGAATTGAAGGATTCTATATTTGAAAATATGCATATAGAGTTTGCTGATATATATTTCTAAAGCCATAAATACATAGGGGGCGTAAATTATGGGATATAAGCTGATATATATATTTAATATATCAATTTTGCTAGCTAGTGGATTTTATATTTCTTCATATGCTAGGAAAAATAAAGTTTTTATGAGTATAATGTTGACAATATCTATAGTTTTAAATTTTATAAATTTCAAGCAATCACCATATTTATATATGGCAGCTACTATTAGTAGTTTTATAGTTATACAATCTATTTATAATTTTAATATCAAAAAGTATAAATACAGAGAGCTTAAAATAGGCTCTTTGTGTTTAATA
>NZ_LBBT01000354.1 GCF_001006285.1 Paraclostridium benzoelyticum | reverse complement strand
ACTATATTTATATAAATTGCAATTTATATTGCAGATAAAAATAAACAGATATACAATATAATTAAAATAACTTTTTAAACTTAATTTTTTCAATATCACTTCAAATTTAATCTTAAAAATAACTTCTTAGATTGTCACCACTTAAACTTATTGTCGTTATCACAGAATTTTTCTTTTTATTTTATCTTTATAACTACGCACTGAAAAAATTCTTTGATATATATTAAGCATATTTAATTCAAAATAGTATGCAAAATAAAAATACCAAGGGGGTTGTGTTGTATTGGAGTTATTAACAAAAATTGTAGAATCTGTAAATGGTGTTTTGTGGGATAAGAATATTTTGCTATTCTTGCTTGTAGGAACAGGTGTATGGTACACATTCCAATTAAAATTCATTCAAATTAGAGGTTTTGGAGAAGGTTTTAGAAGAACTTTTGGTGGATTATTTAAAAAAGGTGAAAAAGCTGATAAAGATGGAATGTCTCAATTTCAATCATTAGCAACTGCAATAGCCGCTCAAGTAGGTACTGGTAACTTAGCAGGTGCCGCTACTGCAATAGCTGTTGGAGGTCCTGGTGCAATATTTTGGATGTGGGTTAGTGCATTTTTCGGTATGGCAACAATTTACGCTGAAGCAACAATGGCTCAAAAATATAAAAAAATAGGTGAAGACGGCACAGTAACAGGTGGACCAGTTTACTACATAGAAGCAGCATTCAAAGGCAAATTCGGTAAAGTCCTGGCTAGTTTTTTTGCTATATTTATTATATTAGCCTTAGGCTTTATGGGAAATGCAGTTCAATCTAATTCTATAGCAGATGCTTTTAAGACAGCATTTGGGATAAATCCGCTTATTATAGGTATTGTACTAGCTTTAATATCAATAGCAGTATTCTCTGGTGGAATAAGTAGAATAGCAAAGGTTACAGAAACAATAGTTCCAATTATGGCATTATTTTATATTATAGGAGCTTTAATTGTCATATTAGTTAATTTTAAAAATATTCCTTTAGCATTTGAAGAGATATTTGTAGGAGCTTTTGCACCTCAATCAATAGCAGGTGGTGTTATAGGAGCTACTATTCAAAAAGCTATGAGTAAAGGTGTAGCACGTGGATTATTCTCTAACGAAGCTGGTATGGGATCTACTCCTCATGCTCATGCAGTTGCAAAAGTTGACTATCCTTCAGAACAAGGATTTGTTGCTATGATGGGAGTATTTATAGATACTTTTGTTATATTAAACCTAACCGCTTTAGTTATAATTACAACACGTTCTGTTACTCCAGATGCTTCTCTTATAGGAACTGCTCTTACTCAAGCAGGATTTTCATCAGTGTTTGGTAAGTTTGGAGATATATTTATAGCTATTTGTATGTTCTTCTTCGCATTCTCTACTATAATCGGATGGTACTTCTTCGGAGAAGCTAATATCAAATATCTATTTGGTACAAAAGCAGTTAAAATTTATGGATTACTTGTAGCTGTTTGTGTATTACTTGGTACATTAGGTGAAGTATCAATAGTGTGGACAATGTCTGATATGTTCAATGGATTAATGGTTATTCCTAACTTAATTGGTTTATTAGCTCTTACTGGAGTTGTTAAGTCTGTTCATAGCGATTATATCCGTATAAATGGTGGAATTAGTAGTAAAAATAAAAAGAAAAAACCTACCGCATAGGTTTATATAATAAAAAGCACTCTATTTAAAGAGTGCTTTTTTTAATTCATTAACAAATATATACAAACTACCATAATATATAAGGACAACATATACGGGAGGTATATTATGAAATATTTTATTAGAGTAGAAAAAATGTAAGGTTATTTGTTAATGGTCATTCTATGGGTGGTGCAATATGCTCACGATACATGGCTAAATTTAATGGTTACGGAGTATCGAAACTCTGCTTGCTTAGTGCTGCCGTTCCTAGATGGACCAAATCTATTAGTTGGCCATATGGATATACTATAGATCAAGTAAACAGTATTATAGATGATTTTAAAAATGATAGACCTCAGGCAATAAGAACTACATCTGAATCATTTTTCTATAAATTTACTAGTCAAGGAATATTAGACTGTTTTTTTGACATTTGTTTAGAAGCTGCTGGGTGGTCTAGTATAAATTCACTGTATGCACTTAGAGATGAAGAACTATTTAATGATTTATCTAAGATAAAAGTACCTACTCTAATATTGCATGGTGTACATGACACCGTGTGTCCATATTCTTTTGCTGAATATATGAGGGATACCATAGAAAATTCTACTCTAGTTTCTTTGACCGATGGAGGTCATGGAGCTTTTTATGAATGCAAAGATGATATAAATAAATCTCTTGAAGCTTTTTTAAATATTGATTAATTTTAAATATAGACTGACTAATATTCCAATAAGAATAATTTATACTCACATGGAAATCATAATCATATACTAAATTTTAAAAGGAGAATAAGATTATGGTTTTTCCAACTTCATTTCCAAAGCAACATCAAGATTGTCAACCTGGGTTTGAGTATAAAATGGCACCAAGTCCTATATATGACAGTCCCTTATATAATAAACCAAACGATAGGTTAAAAGATAAAGTAGCTATTATTAGTGGTGGAGATAGCGGAATAGGAAGAGCTGTTTCTATTGCTTTTGCAAAATCAGGATGTGACATAAGTATAATATACTATAACGAAGATGATGATGCTATGTTCACAAAGAAAAAGGTTGAAGATGAGGGTCGAAAATGCCTTTTAATTAAAGGTGACATACAAGAAAGCAAGTTTTGTAAAGAAGCTGTAGATGCTACTTTAAAAGAATATAAAAAAATAAATATATTAATAAATAATTCAGCAGTACAATACACACAACAAAACTTAACTGACATAGATGATGAGCAATTTGATAAAACTTTTAAAACTAATGTCTATGGAGCATTTTATCTAACAAAAGCTGTACTGCCTCATTTACAATGTGGTGATAGTGTAATAAATACAACATCTGTAGTTGCATATCATGGACATGAAACACTATTAGACTACTCTATGACTAAAGGAGCATTAACAACATTCACTAGATCTTTATCTATGCAACTAGCAACAAAAGGAATACGAGTTAATGCAGTAGCTCCAGGACCTATATGGACTCCATTGATACCTTCAAGTTTTTCTGAACAAGAGGTTGCAAAATTCGGTAGTAATAACCCAATGAAAAGAGCTGGTCAACCACTAGAGTGTTCTGGTGCTTATGTATTTTTAGCCAGTGAAGAGGCATCTTTTATAACTGGTCAAACTATACATGTAAACGGTGGAGAAATAGTAAATGGATAGTTATAATAATTTTTAAATATAAAAAACACTCAATCTATAAATTATAGATTAAGTGTTTTTTATATTTAAAATTAAATTATTTTTTGCATCTCCGTACATTGCTTTTGTATTTCTTTATTATCTAAAAATTCATCAAGAATAGTTTTTCTATCTATTATTCTATTTGCAAGAGTTTATGTCATCTCTTGTTGATGATAGTTAAATATTAATACTCTGAGCATTTTCATACCTTTTTGTATATTAATCCATATATACTACTATATTTCCAATAAAAAATAAGTGCTATAGTCAGGTTATTATAGCACTTATTTTTTAGAATAAATTCTATATTTTATTTTAAATCTATTTATAGATATAATTCACATTGTATTAAAACGTTAAACGCATATCATACCATACTGCATCACCATGTGTTGATTCAGATATACCTTCATTTTTAAATCCAAATTTTTCATAATAATGAAGTAATTTATCTTTACATGTAAGCACTAATCCTTTACGACCTTGATTTTTAGCATCTGAAATAACCTTACTAATTATTTTTTCTGCACAACCTTGTCTACGATACTCTGGTATAGTATTTACACCAAAAATCATTTGCCACTGACCATTTTCATTGTGTAGGCTAGCATCCTCAAACATCTCATCTCGTAGAATTGATTCATCTGTAACCATACCATTTACAAATCCAATAACTTTATTATTATCTTCTAAAAGCCAAAAATGACTAGGATATACACTTAATCTTTTTCTGAAATCATTTTCTGAAGCTGCTTCTGCTTCAGGAAAGCATCTTGATTCAACCTCAGTGATTACTTGTAAATCTTCTATAGTTGCATTTCTTATATTCACTATTGTTGCCCCCTTTTATTTTTTATACCTAATTCTAAATTTTTATTTATAATCTAAACAATAATTTAGAATTAGTTTAACAACTAAATAATAATTCGTCAACGCATATTTTATTTAATCAATAATTCAGTATATTGATTCATAATTTTATAAAATTTATATAATGTACAATTAAATTACTTCTTTGCATCTCCATACATTTCTTTTAATTGCTTTTGTATTTCTTTATTATCTAAATACTCATCAAGAGTAGTTTTTCTACACATTATTCCCTTAGAAGTTATAAATTCTAAGTGTAATATGTAAGAAATAAAGACCAGCAAAATTTGCTGGTCTTGTTTCACAGTACATAAATAATATAGATTAGACAAATCTTAATTATTTAATTACCTATATAACCTTATGAGTATTTAATCGCTCCTAGCTACATACTAAGAAGCTTTTCCTCTATATATTCCTTAAATGGTTTTCCTGCTATTGTTACTGGCCCTTCCCCAAATAAATCTACTGTAATATTAAAGAAATTGATTATTAATTTATTTTCATCAATATAATATTCATCCATATGTCCTGGAATAAATATTACCTCATATTCTTCCTTACTTAATTTATCTTCCATATCATCTAAGTTAAGCTGCTTTACTGGTGCTATCATCATATTTGTAAATTCCAAATCTTCAAGCATCCACATATGTTTGTTCCAGTATCTACTTTCCTTTTTTGTTGGTTTATTCAGAAGCTCTCTGTTTGAAATTGCAGAAAGTACCTTTCTTACAGATTCCTTTGTAAATTCTTCATCATATAGATATTTCATATCCGGTTGGTCCGATAGTCCTATAAAAAATGAATCTGCTATCTTTTCCTTTTGATGTACTGAATCCCAAATATAAAGCATCATTTCTAAAATTTCACGTTTAATTACAATTTTAGCCAAGTTAAATCCCCCTTTTTTATTTAAATATTTTTTATCTGCGAACTACTCTCCACTTAAATTAATCTTCAGTTTCTGTTCCCAGTAGCCCCCCTAATTAGCTTGTGAATAGAAACAACTCTGATTGAATATTTTACAGTTTTGAAAGTTCTACCATATTACCAGTATATCACAAAATCAGGAATATTACCTATTTCTATAATTTTTTAACCAATATTATACTATAATTTTACACTAATTCTAAAAAAATACCTCCTATATTTAAAAAAGTAGAACATAGACGTTCTTCACTTTATATATTTACTTTTGCACCCTTTGTACGGTTACATTTCCAACAAAGCGTTTGTAAGTTTTCTTCTGTAGACATACCTCCTTTTGAAATCGGAATTATATGGTCGATTTCTAGCAATAGATTTTTTTCATCATTTGTAGATAACCCACATTTTTGACAAGTAAAATTATCTCTTTGTTTTATTTTTTCTCTTAACTTTGAAGTCATTAATGCTCTTTGCCCTGCAGCACTTTTTTTAAACTTAACAAGTTGCGAAAGATATTCTACAAAATCATTCAAGTTATTTATGTCTAATTCGATATCACAACGAGTTGATTTATTTCCACCAGGACTTACATATCTAAATGTATATGTAGGAAAATATAATGTACTGAAATCAACTTCTTTAAAGCCTAGCTTTAACATGAACTTCTTCATGCTAAACGTTCTAATAAGGTATGGAATATCATTTTTCATAGATGCTTTTATTTTTTCAAGTTCATTATTTAGTAATAATTTTCCTTCCTCTGCAGCAGAAAAATTATTTAATACATTTTCAAAACTCTCTAATGATTCTTCATTTGCCTTTATATTAAAATACTTACATAAATACTTAAAAGGTTGTTGCTCTGCATTTTTACATACAGTTGCAGAACATTCATGAATATATTCTGATTTATTTGCTTTTACTTGCTCTGTTCTTTTAAAATTATATCTGCTTGTATCATTTAATTCTGCACTTCCATAATTTACTTTTTTAACATCTGAATAAGTTTCTTTAAGTTCTTCAATATGATCATTTAAAGCATTGCAATTTAAAATGTAATCATTTAAATCTTTCTTTAACTTGTTGAAATTTTCCCCTTTGTAATATGCATACTCATATATTTTCCAACCTATAAATAGCATTATAATTATAACTAAAAACATTGTTCCTACCTCTTTCTTTAATTTTATTGTACGTTTTATACTATATAATCTTACTCGTAATCAATTTTATCATCATATACAAATCCGGTACCTTTATCTTCTACTATGCAACTCTCTTTATCAAGAGTTCCATATGTAAATATATGAGTAGAACCTGCAAATTGAAGTCCTGTTTCTCCATCTATATTTAACGTTACCCAATTATATTCACTATCTTTTACAACTTCATTATAAAATTGAATTAGATTATCCTTGTTTATTTCTATACCACCAGACATAACTTCTGCGTATGTACCTATCCTTTCTGTCTTTGAACCATTCATAACTGGTTTTTCCATTACTGTTCCAAATGGATTTTTATTTTCATCAATTTTTTCTTCTGATTCCATCTCTTCTAATACACCTACTTCATTATCTAAGGTATCTATATTTTCACTTTCATATGATTGTTGTTGCCCTTCATTAGATTTATTACTCATACCGATGTATAATTCAGTTGTATTAATTAAACTAGCAAAAATGGCTAATGAGATTAATGAGTAGAAAGAACTTAAGATAATCTTACTTATATTTTTATTTATAATTGCTTTCCTTAAGCTATTAATGCTTAAAATTATTAAAGTTATTGGAAAAAATACAATTCCTATCAATGCTCTTTTGGATTTACTTAAGCTTTTGAAATCTTCAACCAATTTATTCATCTAAATCTCCTTTATAAACTAAATTAGATTATTTATATAATCATATACTTCTTTGAGTTCATTTTCTTTTCCTACTATACAGTTAGGATATTGTTTTATATCTGCTATATTTGATATTTTGAACTCATTTGGTGTTGGTAGTCCAGATGAACAAATTAACATATAATCAGCATATTGTATCATACCAGATACTGATGATAGTCTTATAACCATCTGCCCCATTGCTCTTCCAACAAATAAACCTTTCATTGCACTCTTCCCATCATTCCTTAATATAGTTATTTTAGTATTTTCTACTATTACACTTGTTCCAGATTTTAAGTTAAATTCTTTCATATAAATTTTCCTCCTTTATACCTACAATGCAATTAATTCCTATAATATTATATATCATATACTTTGTCGATTTTTGCAAAAACAAGTCTGTATATATAAAAAAAGCTAAAAAAAATAGATTAAATCTAATTTCTTAGCTTTTTTATAACTCTTAATAAATTCGATATTTTATTGAGAAACTCCCTATTATAAATTATCCCCTTATACTATAGATTAGGCTTTAATAGTATAATATACCTTGAATTCTCCATAATCCAGGAGCAAAATATGAACATTCAAAAAACAACAGTGGCATTTCTAATTATCTTATTAATGACAATCATTATTGGTTTTGTAATAGTAATTGTTATTGATAAATCCTTTTTGTATGGAAGCACTATAGCAAAACCTTATATAACTACTTTTTCATCAGGTGAAATATTAAGTTTTTGTAGTGTATTGATAATATTTGTAGGTACACTTTCATTAGGTTATGTCTCCATATCTCAAAATAATAAGGCTAATAAAACAAATGACCCACTTTTGAAGTTAGAAAAAAGTAAGCGTAATCCTATAATTTACTTTTTATATATTAATGATGAAAATAAAATTCCTATAGATATATATTTTAACAAAAATAATGAAGTAACAATACGAACTTATTAAAAAAATAAAAGTGATGACCTTGTAAATAAATGTACGTTAAATAATGCTGAATTGTACTCTTATGGTAATAAGTTTATACTTAGCAGAGATAAATTTGATACAACAATAGAAGATAGAATTATACTTACTCAAGATAAATTACATTATCACTTTAATTGTATTTATGACCCGTGTGAAGATGATATAAATAAAAATAATTCACTTATTGAAAAATGTTGCCCTGCTTCAAAA
This sequence comes from Paraclostridium benzoelyticum, assembly GCF_001006285.1. Classification (GTDB taxonomy): domain Bacteria; phylum Bacillota; class Clostridia; order Peptostreptococcales; family Peptostreptococcaceae; genus Paraclostridium; species Paraclostridium benzoelyticum. Next base: position 8,527 of record NZ_LBBT01000354.1, on the reverse strand, counting down.
AAGTAAATGGGATTGATGTTCCAATTACTGAATATATATATCCTAGAAATGGAATTTACTATCACAAATAGTATTTGGATAGAAAAAAGAAAAATTATGGTGTTTATTCAGATATAACCCTTATACGGAAGACTATTCCAATAAATTTTTAATGTATAACAGAACCATTAAATTCTTAACGCGTGATAAAGACATTTAATAAAATCACACTATTCAGTATATAAAGAATAGATAGTATTATTTAAAAGAATCTCTATTCCTATAAATTATTCATTTTATTTATAAATGCTTAAGCTACACATGCCTAGCGATGCATTCTTCCCATAATATCTCTATATTATAGTTTCTCATTAACACCTCTTCAATATTTTTCATAAGTGCTTCTTTCTCTTCATCTGTCTTATAGCCACATTGATCTTTCTCATCACTTATGATAGCCTGTGCAATCCCTAGTAAATCCATTTTTTCTACCTCATCTAAAGGGTATACTTTTTCTTCAGGAAGAAGGTATATTAAAGTATTTTCTTCTTTTTGTATAAGCATATCCTTATCATAATAAAATTCTTCTATATTAGCTATATCACTTAAATCCCCAATATTTATAATATTATTATTACTAGATAGTTTTGATAATATCTCTTTATTTTTAGTATTTATAACTACCCTTACCTCTCTTTGATATTCAAAGCTACTATCTTTTAAGAATAACTCCCCAGGATATAATTCTTTTAGAGAATAAAATCCTTTGCTCTTATCAATATACTCAACAGGATTTATTAATATTTCTTCTCTTTTTAACCCAAGTTCTATAAGATAATTGATAAGTCTTTCAAAGAATTTATTTGGATTATTAATCATTACTAAAACAGGTTGCTTATGCATAGGTAACTCCTTAGCTACTTCCTTAGTAGTATTGTCTGAAAAATCTTTGAAGTATTGCTGTATCACAGTTGTTTGATATTTATTTTGCCCATATTTATCTCCTTTTACATCTGAAAAATCCTTAACATCAAGACCAAAAAAACAATAACTTGGTAATTCTAAAATATCTTTACTCCTTAGATATGTAATATTGTCGATAGTTTCTCCACATATATTTTCCCTAATATCTTTTAGTTGCGCTAACATTGGTATATCCTCTTTATGAACACTTGCACAAACACCTTCTAGCAAGTCCCCTCTACCTTTGCCTTCTTCTTTTTCTAACTCAATCCAATATCCTGGTGTATTAAATTTCATATTGCCTTTTTCACAAAACGACTCTGCATATTGTCTTTCTGTACATCTAAATAAATTAATAATATTGGGTTGCTTCATAATTTTCTCCCCTCTTTATTTGTTTATAGTATAATTATACATTATCTTGCAAATTATTTTCTATATATACAAACTAATAATTTCTTGCAACAAATTAAAATGGTTGAATATAAAAAAACTAACGGGAATTTTCCCATTAGTACATTTCTAAACTAAAAGCTTACTGATAATATTTCACTCTAGCTTCACCTTTAATATTCTTATAGGTTGTTTATTTCTTATTGCGTTCTTAATTGCATAATAAAAGAAGGTATCAAAACCTTCTTCATAAACTAAAAATTTATTAATCAAATTCACTTTCATCTGCAATACCAGAATAAATAATGGAATGATATATTTCTCCATTATATTCATATGCAGTATACGGATACCATTGACCGTTATTTTTCATTGTTTCTTTTTGAACAATACAAAACTGATCCATAGCTTCTTCTTTATTATATTCATTAACTGGAAAGGTATAGTAATCATACATTTGTTCCCACCCCATTCGTTTTGCACTAATTACATGACATTTTCCCATAGTATTCACTCCCTCCAAATTCTAATTTATAGTTATGTTATTTTACTTAACTATATTCTACTATAATAATGCCAATGATTTAATATCTTTATTTGTACTATTAAATAAAATCATACTTTTATTATAATTTAATTTGATTAGAAATAGCTCTAAATATCTCTTTATCTATAATATATTTATCACAGGTTCTATCTTCATGAATCTCAACTACATAACCGTTACTAGATATAAAAATATTATAAGACTTTGCATTGAAAACTACTATATTCTCTTTTAAATTTTCTGATATAAATTTTAAAATCATATCATATAGAAGACGAATTTTCATAATTTCTAATAGTTTCTTTACTTGCACATTTAATAGCTAATTCTAATAAAAATTTTTTTAATAGAGTCTTCTAGTAGCATTTTTAATACTCCTTTATACTTTATTATTTTCTAAATTTTATCTAACACATAACATAGAAAATAATAAAAAACACTCATTTCTATGTTATATATCATTTTTCAAAGTTAACATATAACTTTGAACCTTATATAACATAGATTGAGTGTTTCATTTTAAAGTCTATCTATTTATAGCAATTATTTCTTTGCATCTCCGTACATTTCTTTTAATTGCTTTTGTATTTCTTTATTGTCTAAATACTCATCTAAAGTAGTTTTTCTATCCATTATTCCGTTAGGAGTTATCTCTATTATTCTATTTGCAAGAGTTTGTATCATCTCTTGGTCATGAGAGTTAAATACTAATACTCCTGAGAACTTCTCTAAACCTTTATTTACAGAAGTTATACTCTCTAAGTCTAAGTGGTTAGTTGGATCATCTAATACTAAAACGTTAGCGTTTGATAACATTAACTTAGATAACATACATCTAACTTTTTCTCCTCCAGATAAAACTTGAGCTTCTTTTAAAGCTTCTTCTCCAGAGAATAACATTCTACCTAAGAATCCTCTTATGAAACTTTCACTCTTTTCTTCAGAGTATTGTCTTAACCAGTCAACTAATGAGTATTCTACACCATCAAAGTATTTATTGTGGTTTTTAGGAAGGTAACTTTGAGAAGTTGTTACTCCCCATTTGAAATCTCCACTATCAGCTGTATCTTCACCCATTATTATGTTGAATAATGTAGTTATAGCTATCTCATCTCCTAAGAATGCTACTTTATCTTCTCTATCTAATCTGAAAGATACGTTGTCTAATACTTTAACTCCATCTACAGTCTTAGTTAAGTTGTTTACTTCTAAAACTTCGTTTCCTATTTCTCTTTCAGGAGTAAATCCTACATAAGGATATCTTCTTCTTGATGGTTGTATATCTTCTACTTCTAATTTATCTAATTGTTTCTTTCTAGAAGTTGCTTGCTTAGCTTTAGAAGCATTTGAACTGAATCTTGCGATGAACTCTTTTAATTGAGCTATTTTTTCTTCAGCTTTTTTATTTTGATCTTTAGCTAATTGTAATGCTAATTGGCTTGACTCATACCAGAAGTCATAGTTACCAACATACATTTGTATTTTACCAAAGTCAACGTCAACTATGTTTGTACATATTTGGTTTAAGAAGTGTCTATCATGTGATACAACTATAACTATAGAATCTTCTAAATCCATTATAAAGTTATTTAACCAGTTTATTGATTGGAAGTCTAAGTGGTTTGTAGGTTCGTCCATTATTAGTATTTCTGGCTTACCAAATAAAGCTTGAGCTAATAATACCTTAACTTTATCTCCACCTGTTAATTCCTTCATTTGCTTGTAATGAACATCTTTAGTTATACCAAGACCCATTAATAATTTTTCTGCATTAGTTTCTGCATCCCATCCATCAAGTTCAGCAAACTCACCTTCAAGTTCAGCAGCTTTTATACCATCTTCTTCTGAGAAGTCTGCCTTCATGTATAATTCATCTTTTTCTTTCATTATTTCGTATAGTCTAGCATGTCCCATTATAACAACATCTAAAACTGTGTTTTCTTCGTATTTGAAGTGGTCCTGTCTAAGAACTGACATTCTTTCTTTTTCAGTTATAGATACATTTCCAGTATTTGCTTCTATATCACCAGCTAATATTTTAAGGAAAGTTGATTTTCCTGCACCATTAGCTCCTATTATCCCGTAACAATTTCCTTTAGTGAATTTTAAGTTAACATCTTTGAATAACTCTTTATCACCAAATCTAAGTCCTACATTAGTAACTTGTAACATTCGCATATTTCCTTTCTACTACTAAAATTTATAAAATTTTACAACTCTTCTAATGATATAACAAAATTGTAACTTAGTCAACTCTATAGAATCAATAAGTTTATTCTGTATAAGTTGAAATTACACAAAAAATATAGAAAGCTATCTATTTAAGATCCCTTTCTATGTTTTATATCTATTTAGCAAAGTTACAAGCAGGATATGTACATATATCGCAGCTCATGCAAAGACCTCCATGCCCATATCTTGCTATATCTTCTTTTGTTAATTTCTCATCTATTAAAATTCTCGGTAATACAACATCTAAAACAGTAGTTTTCGCATACATAGCGCACCCTGGTATACCAAGAATCGCTGTGTCTTTTTTATAACTTAATAAAAACATAGCCCCAGGAAGTATCGGTGAACCATATGTTACAATCTCAGCTCCAGACATTTTTATAGCTGCTGGAGTTAAGTCATCTGGATCTACACTCATTCCCCCTGTGCAAAGTATAATATCTGCACCCTGGTTTAAAAAGTTATCTATTGCATCTTTAATCATTTCCGTGTTATCTGGACAAACTATCTGTCCTAATACTTCGCATCCATAAGAATCCATTTTATCTTTCATTATAGGTCCAAATTTATCTACAATTCTCTTATAATAAACTTCATTACCTGTAGTTACTATTCCTACTTTCTTATTCTTAAATGGAACAACTTTTATTAATTTATCGTCGCCTACAACAAGTTTAGCTTTATCTAACTTCTCTTGTTCTACCATTAAAGGTATAACTCTTGTTCCTGCAACCTTAAGCCCTTTGTGTACTTTGTAATTATTGTGTAAAGTTGACATCATTATATCATCAATACAGTTTAGCTTAAACAGTCTTTCAATATCTATTTTCAAAAGACCATCAACTGTAGATATAAAGTCTATTTTTCCTTCTTTGATTTCACTGAATTCTAAATTTTCGCCTGCAGTTAAATCTTTTAAGAATATAGCTCCATCATTTTCATGCACCATGCCTTCAACATTTTCAAATACATATAGATGATCTTTCCCCAATGATAAAAGTTTTTCTATATCTTCTTCTTTTACTATATGTCCTTTTTTAAATGCTCTTCCCTTAAATTCACCTGGTATTATTTGTGTTATATCATGACATAACACATGTCCTATGGCATCAACTGTTTTTATTTGTTTCATATACCCTCCCCTAGTTGCCTTTTAAGTTTTTTAAGTTTTCATAATCTAATTTTGTATCCACATCTAAAAGTGTGTATTTACTTACATTTACATACTTTATTTTATCATATTCATTAATAACTTTTTTACCTTTTTCATCATTTTTTAAACTTAATAAATTATTCTTTAAACATGTGGGAAATATAACTGGGTTCCCAGTTTTATTATCATATCTTGGTATAACTATATATTCTTTTTTTCTTTCAAATTCATTAATAAGTTCTTTTAGATCATCATTGTTTATTAATGGCTGATCTCCCACAAAAAACATATATCCATCGTATTTACCACTATTTCTTATCCCTAACTTTATAGATTCACTTTGACCTATCTGCGCATTATCATTTAATACAAATTTAAATTGATATTTGTTTGCAATTTTTAAAACTTCTTCATACTGACTGACCACTATAACTTCTTTAAAGTCACATTTTTTTAAAGCTTCAAATGTATTTTCTATTATTGTCTTTCCATTGAAATCCATTAATAATTTATTTTCTCCCATTCGTCTTGAAAATCCAGAGGCCATTACTATAGCACTAATCATATTAACCTTCCTTATAGAAGTTTTTGATTAAACTTCCATATATTATTTTTATACTTTCATCTTCTTTCTTTATCATACTAATAAGCTTATCAGCTAATTTTTCCCTTTTTTCATTATCTACTTTATTTATAAATAATATTTTTTCTCCAATTGAATTTTTAAATAATCCATTTCTATTTAGAACTATGTTTTTAAGATTCTCTAAAGTAATTCTGCTTTCTACTTCTCCACAAATTTTTAAAAATTCATCTAATCTATGTATATATTTATTACTTATATACATATCGTATGCAGTTATATCTAAAACGCCAATATTTTTAGTTGTTTTAGGATGAACTAAAGGCTCATCATATCTCCATCCCTTTAACTTTTTTCTTTTGGATCCATCACCTTCAATCAAACTTATATCAAACTTATTTATAAATTCATCTAGTTTTTCATAGTTTAATCCAACTACTTTATTTTCTTCATTTATATATTTACCACAAAGAGTAATACCTTTATCCAAGATAAAGGTATTACTCTTATCAGTTAGTATAATATTGTTATAGTCACTTGATTTTGGAATATATATTTTTGTTGTCGTAGTTAGTAAAACACTATGTTCACTAGAGAGTTGTTTACTTAGATAAGTTATCAAAGATGTTTTGCCTCCAGCTCCAACAACTGTTATAACGTCATTTACCTTTATCTCTAGTAATTGTTCTAGCATACTTACCTCCAAATTTATATATTATCTACTGCATTTTTTAATCTTTCTAAAGCTTCTTTAACAGTAGATATCGGGCACCCTATATTCATTCTCATAAATCCACTGCCACCTTTTCCAAAAGCTGTTCCAGTACTTAGTGCTAATTTAGCTTTTTCAAGGAAAAATCTTTCTAATTCTTCATCCGATAATCCCAATTCTCTACAGTCTAACCAAGTTAAAAATGTTCCTTCTTGCTTTATTACTTTAATTTTAGGTACATTTTCATTTACAAATTTTAATACATAATTGTAGTTACTTTCTATATATTCAAGCAACTCTTCAAGCCATGTTTCTCCTTTGTTATATGCTGCAATTAAAGCCTCCGCACCTAAAACATTAGGAGTTGTGCTGAATAGTTCTTTATATCTGCTTCTTAATTTTTCATCAGTTATAATAGCATTTGAAACATACAACCCAGCTAAGTTAAACGTTTTACTAGGAGCTGTTAAAGTTACTATATTATCTTTATAATAAGGTGCTACTGTTGTCAATGAAGTATGTTTGTATCCTTTAAATACTAGATCTGAATGTATTTCATCACTTATTATAAAAACTTTATAACTTTCACATATTTCTACTATTCTTTCTAGTTCTTCTTTAGTCCATACTCTTCCGATTGGATTATGAGGATTGCATAATATAAGAACTTTAACGCCTGTAGATATTTTATTTTCAAACTCATCAAAATCTATTTCATATCTATTGTTTTTTATAAATAATTCACTTTGAACTACATCACATTTATTTTCATTTAACACTCTAAAAAATGAATGGTAAACAGGAGATTGAACTAATACCTTATCATTTTCTTTTATTAAAATTTTCAGTAAGAAGTTTATAGCAGTTACTACTCCTGGAGTATATACTACATCTTCCACATTTATATCTACATTATGTCTATTTCTCATCCATTTTACAACAGATTCATAATAACCATTAACTGTATCATATCCTAAATTTCCTGTAGATAGTTTATTTTGTAATGCTTTAGTTATTTCATCACAATTTTTAAAATCCATATCTGCAATCCACATAGGAATTATGTCATCTTCATTTGTATTGAAATTTTCTTTGTATTTATCATATTTAACAGCGTTTGTTCCAAGTCTATTTACTCCCTCATTAAAACTATCTCTATACATACTCATCCCTCCCTGAATTTTATTTTACATATTTTAAATTTTATATTAATCCTATAAGTTTTTCAAGTTTCATAAGAGTTTATATCTTATTTTATACTTAATTTAAAGCATTTTTTCTCTTTGAAAATTTATAGATTAAATAAATGTATAGTATATCAAAGAATTGAATTAAAGCTATTATAAATAATTCAGTAGTTATTGATGGTAACATATTAGTAAATTTTAAAATAGCAATAGTCAATGTTCCCATCCATTTAAATATAGCTATATAGATAGACTGTCCTGAAGTATTGCCTCTATTCAAAAGCATACTTACAAACAATATAGACATGATTAAGTTTTGTATATTTGCAATAAACCCTGATGTCTGAGTTATATCATTATTAAATAATATTGAGAAATCATTCACAGATAAAATCATAAATAATATCGAACAAGCTAAAATAAGTACAGTAAAAATATATAGTGATTTTTTACTTATAATACCTATATATTTCCTAGATTTATATCCATATTTGAAAAAAGTATATAATATTATTAAATCAAGTAAAAACCAAGTTAAAAATATTATTTTGGCAAAAACTAAATCTCCTGGAGGATATATAAAGCTAAAAGTAAACTCCCAAGCTAAATTAAGACTTAGTGCAAATAAAGGCATTCCATAAGTTTTATCTTTAAAACTTTTATGTATTATCAAAATATAAGCTATACTCCAAAATACTCCACACAAAACTTGTAAACATAATTCAAATTTCAAATTTTCACCCCTATATTAAATCTATTAAATAAATTTGTATATATA
>NZ_LBBT01000353.1 GCF_001006285.1 Paraclostridium benzoelyticum | reverse complement strand
TTAATATTTAAATCTTAAAGTAATCTTTCTTTAACCTTAAATAATTCTTAAAATTTATTTTTTCAAAACTGTCAAACCAAAAAAGGATATGTATTAATACATATCCCTTTTTAAAGCTATAATAAAATCATAATTAATTATCTTTTATTTTCTATGATATTTGATATAATTCCTTTACACCTTCCACATCCTGTACCTGCTTTAGTTACTTCTCCAACTTTTTCAACTGTATCAGCTCCATTTTTTACTGCTTCTACTATTGTTTCTATTGATACATTCTTACATTTACATGCATTTTTTATAAGAGTTTCTACTTCTTTAAGCTCTTCTTCATTTTCAATAACTATATCTGATATTTTTTTAAGTTCATCAACCGTTCTAGCTCCTTGTACTTGAGCTTTTCTTACTTTTAAATATTTTTCCATTTCTAATGCCATCTATATATCTCCTAATCTTTAGTTATTTTTTTAAT
>NZ_LBBT01000037.1 GCF_001006285.1 Paraclostridium benzoelyticum | reverse complement strand
ACTATATATTTTACTTAGTTATATCAACAAATTATTAAAAAGATAACCAAGTTAATATATAACTTAGTCATCTTTTTGAGTTTGTTTTTATATAAAACTACATGTTCAATTTCCTTTTTGCAAAATTAATTATCATACTTACTTCTTCAACTTTTAATATCGCTATTAATACTCCGTATGTTAAAACTCCTATTCCTATAGATCCAAATAATGATATAGCTTTTTGTATTGTGCCAATTCCCAACATACCTGATAACATGCTATATATAACATATGTTGTTATTCCCATTAAAATAGATGCTATTATCGATTTAATTGTAGTTCTTATTATTTTATCTTGCCCAAAATATCCAATCTTTTTCTTAAGACTTCTAAATAAAATCAATATACATATAATCGCTGATAAACTTGTAGCAAATGCTAATCCTGCATGACCCATAAATTTAACTAATATTAAGTTTAGTATTATATTTATTCCCATAGCTATAGCTCCATTTATCATAGGGGTCTTTGTATCTTGTAATGAATAAAATACCTTACCCAATATATCTCTAAGTCCAAATCCAACCATTCCTATAGAATAAAATATCAATGCACTTGCTGTAGTTTTAGTAGCATTTGCATCAAATGCACCTCTTTCAAACAATAAACTAACTATAGGTGTAGCTAAAACCATAGCACCTACTGATATTGGAATAACTAAAAGTATTACACTGTTAACACTCTTATAAACAGTTTTTGTAAAGCTCTCTTTATTACTATCAGACGACATTTTAGATAATGCGGGGTATATAGCTGTTCCTATTGATGCTATAAACAATCCCATTACAAAAGAATTTAATCTGTTAGCATAATTTAAAGCTGAAATACTTCCTTCCAATAATGTAGATGCTAAGGTCCTATCTACCATTGTGTTTATTTGATTCACCGCAACCCCAATAAATACAGGTCCTACCAACCATATAACTTTTTTTATATATTCTTCCTTCAATCCAATTTCAAATTTATATTTATATCCATATCTACGAGCACTTGGAATTTGAAACACCAGTCTACTTGCCATAGCAATTACAGTACCTATTGGTAGTATATATATATTTATCTTAAGGCTCAGTATAATAACTATTATTATAATAATATTGAATGGAATTCCTACAAGTCCTGGAATCATAAAATTTTCTTTAGCTTGTAAAAAAGATGTTATTATACTACTTGTTCCCATAAACAATGCTCCAAATATCATAATTCTTGTGAATTCTACGGTTAACTTAAAAGTATAACCATCAAATCCCATCGCAAATATTTTTACTACTTGATCTGTGAATAGTAGAACTAATGATACTAATACCCCACTTAAAATCAAGGTTATATTAAAAATATTATTTACAAATTTATTGCTCTCTTTTATACTTTTATTATTTTCATAGTATAAAGGTATAAAGGTTGTAGCTAATGCAATTCCTATTAAAGAAAATAGTGTTCCAGGTATATTCATAGCAACTATATATGCGTCACTGTAAAATGTAGTCCCATAAATTCCTCCCAGCACTAATTCTCTTGCAAAACCCAAAATTTTAGATATTATAGTTATTATCATTAACATCAATGTGGTTTTGGCTACTTTATTCATCTTATTCGCCTTTTATATAAAATCGGTAGCTTTATAAGAAGATATATTGCTATAAAATATATTGCATTTAATGGCATAGCTGCAAAGTATTTTTCTGCATTTAAATAAGATACTAGAGGCATCATAAAAAACGCATTTAACACAGTCCATACACCTGCATCAATTTCATTTTTTGATTTATTATATAAAAAACCATGAAACATTCCTATTAACATATTGCATAATATAACTCCCATATATCCAAAGTCAGCCATAAAGTTTAGATTTGCAGTATATACATTAGTTCTAAATCCACCAGTTCCATATATAGTAGTACTTATGGTGTTTTGAGTTTCAAAATCAAACAATGGAATTATATTAAATGCTTTATATATTATCCTAAATGTCTGTTGCCCAAATAAATCACTTGTAAATGTTAAGTTTTTATACACATTATCAAATGCACCTATACCACCACTTAGATAAATAGCAATATTATTCAAGCCTTCATTAGGATCTATTTTTCCTGCTAGTTTACCCGCTATAAAAAAGTAAGAAAAAATGAGCCCTATACACAAAATTCCCATGATAAGATACTTAATTTCTAATCTTTTTTTATCTCTAGCATTTTCATATTTATCGCTATTTACTTGAATTTTATATGCTACAAATACAATAATTAATGAATATATTACAAGTATAGATCTTATCCCTAAAATATATCCCATTATAAATACAGCTATGGACGGCATTAATAAAATACTAACTTTTTTACTCCATCCACTAGTCATGTATTCTTTGACTGCAAAGTATAAATATACTACACCTAACATACGACATACTAATATGATATATGTCCATACCCCTAAGTCCACAGCCCCATTAGATCTAGTTTCTCCTTTGTATATCATTAAGTTTCTAGTAAACTCTTTTATATTGTCCGATCCTACTATATAATCACTACCAATACTTAAATACACTATAATAGTTATTAAAATTAATATAGTTGATAAAATTGCTTTATTGGTTGATATATTTAATATCTTTTGTTCATATTTCTTATTTTTAAAATTTTCATTGTTTTTTAAATATAAATTTCCTCTCTTTGATGTATTTGCTATCATCATCGTAAATGCAAAACCTAAGTCCACCCACATAATTGCAGTACTCAATATAAAAACTGTCATAGCTGAAATATTAATACCCCATTCTTTATGAAATATTAATAATCCTATGGACCCTAAAAATACTACACTTTTTAAAATAACTAATGGATGTAGCGTTTCTTTTAATATGATAATAGCTATTACTAGTTGAATAAATATTATTATAGTAAATAGTAATTCCATAGTAATTTTCCTTTATTATAAATTTTTTTTGTACCAATCTATCGTCAATTTTATTCCATCCTCAAAGCTATAACTTGGATTATAATTTAATAATTTTCTAGCATTTGATATATCTGCATTTGAATGTTTAATATCACCTTTTCTAGATGGTCCATATATAGGTTTTATATCTTTACATAATAGTTTATTTAAAGTTTCATATAATTCATTTAGAGAAACTCTACCTCCATAGGCTATATTGTAAGCTTTTCCACAAGCTTCTTTTGGAGCTAAACAAGCTCTTAAATTAGCTTCTATTACATTATCTATATAAGTAAAGTCTCTTGAATTCTCTCCATCTCCATTTATAGTAGGTGATTCATCACTTAAAAGTAATTTAACAAACTTTGGAATAACTGCTGAGTAATACGAATTTGGATCTTGTTTCCTACCAAATACATTAAAGTACCTCATACCCACAGTTTCTAATCCATATAAATCAAAATAATTTCTAGCGTATAGTTCATTAACTTTCTTTGTTATAGCATAAGGAGATAGTAATTTTCCTTCTCTTCCTTCTACTTTAGGTAAATTAGGTTCATCTCCATAAACAGATGATGATGATGCATATACAAACCGCTTAACTGAATTATCTCGAGCGGCTGTCATCATGTTTAGAGTTCCTTTTATATTTATTTCTTCATATAACAAAGGCATTTCTATTGATCTAGGAACAGATCCCCAAGCTGCTTGATGCAATATATAATCTATATCTTTACAAATTGCCTGACATATTTGGATATCTCTTACATCGCCTTCTATAAACTCAAAGTTTTCATTTTCCATAAAATCTTTTATATTCTCTCTTTTTCCTATTGAAAAATTATCTAAAGCTCTTACAAAATAACCTTTATTTAATAGTACTTCAATAAGGTTGGAGCCGATAAACCCAGCTCCACCTGTTACTAAAAACTTAGTTCCTTTAGGAAATTGCACGTCTTGGTATCCCAACTTTATAACCTCCAGTATAAGTAATTCTTTAACTGAGCTTCTTTTTTATCAAATATACCTTTAACGTCAACCAACACTAATTTATCTTCACTGTTTAATGAATCAGGCTTTTCTTCATACAATTTTTTTATAGATTCTAAAGTTAATTCCATATATTCCTTATGACCTACAGCCACTATAACTGCATCCATATTTTTTATATTTTCAAACTTAGTTAGATCTATCCCATATTCTCTTTTTACCTCATTTTCATCTGCTATAGGATCAGCAACAAACACATTTATTCCGTATTCTTTTAATTCATTTATTATATCTATAACTTTAGAGTTTCTAACATCTGGACAATTCTCTTTAAATGTCATACCTAAAATTGCTACTTTAGCTCCCTTTACTTGCTTATTAGCTTTTATTAGATTCTTAACTGTAGATTCTCCTACATATTTCCCCATTCCATCATTTATTCTTCTTCCCGATAATATAACTTGTGAATGATATCCTATTTGTTCAGCCTTGTGTGTTAAATAGTAAGGGTCAACACCTATACAGTGTCCTCCAACCAATCCAGGATAAAATTTTAAGAAATTCCATTTAGTTCCCGATGCTTCCAAAACTGCTTTCGTATCTATTTCCATCTTGTTGAAAATCATCGATAACTCATTTACAAAGGCTATATTAATATCTCTTTGAGAGTTTTCTATAACCTTAGCGGCTTCTGCTACTTTTATACTCTCTGCCCTATGAACCCCTGCATCTATAATTAATTCATATATACTAGCTATATTTTCTAAACTTTCTTCATCCATTCCAGATACTACTTTAGTTATATTTTCTAATCTATGAAGCTTATCTCCTGGGTTTATTCTTTCTGGAGAATACCCAACCTTGAAATCAACTCCACACTTCAGGTTAGATTCTTCTTCTAATATAGGGATACATACCTCTTCAGTAACTCCAGGATATACAGTTGACTCATATACTACTATAGATCCCTTCGTTAAATTTCTTCCTAAAACTCTACTTGCTCCAATTATTGGTCTTAAATCTGGAGTTTTATCATCATTTATTGGAGTTGGAACTGCAATTATATGAAACTTAGCTTCTTTTAATTTAGTTTCATCACTTGTCATTAAAGCTGTTGTTTCTTTTAAAGCTTTATTTCCTACCTCATTAGTAACATCTATTCCTTGTTTATATAGTTCTATTTTTTCTTTATTTACATCAAATCCTATTACATTTATTTTCTTAGCAAAAGCAATTGCTAATGGCATACCTACATATCCCAATCCAATTACTGATATATTTTCTTTTTTATCTTTTATTTTATGATACAATTCTAATGTCAATTTAAAATCCTCCTTTCAACTTATGATATATTATCATTAGTTGAAATAAATTTAGCGGGAACTCCGCCTACTATAATGTTGTTTTCTACATTTTTAGTTACTACAGATCCTGCAGCTACTAAACTTCCTTCACCTATTGTTACCCCACTTGTTACAACAACATGAGACGCACACCAAGTTCCTTTGTTTATATGAATAGGCTTACTTATTCCTTTGTTTTTTACAACTCCATTTTCAAATATATGATTTGTTGTAGCTAATACACTCATGGGGCCAATAATAACATTATCATCTAAGATAATTTTTCCCTTAGCATTTATATAAACATTGTGAGATATATAGCAATTGTTTCCCACATGTAAATTTTCTGGATTATTTATGGTAACTCTAGGTGCGATTTGTAGTTTTTTACCGCTTGATCCTATAAATGGTTTAATTAAAAATCCTCTAATTAGGTTTGTATATAAATGATTTGGAAATAATGATGTAATTAAAAACACCATGTGTATTGGTATGTTTCTGAATATAAAGTTTAAATATATTGATAGCTTTTTATTTAATCTCATAATATTCTCCATTACTTAAACTAAATTTATTTAATTCAATATATCTGCAAATTCTTTAAACATTTTAAAAAATTCACTTCTTCTAGCTTCTAATTTATTATTTTCATATTCTTTTGCTTTTTTAAAGTTTATAATTGCTAGTTCTTCTTTGTGCATATTTACATATTCAAAAGCATCTACAAATTCTTTATATGATTTTTTTGGATATATACTTTTATCTACAAGTAACTCAGGTATTCCTCCTGCATCACTTCCTATAGCTGGACACCCTCTATTTAATGCCTCAATTAATGACCTTGGTAATCCTTCTGTTAAACTAGGTTGAACATATATATCTATAGTATCTAGCCAATCAAATACTTCACTATGTGTTAGTACTCCCATAAATTTAATATTTTCATAAGAATCATATCTTTTAGCTATATTTTTAAGGTAGGAATTATCTCCTCCTCCAACTAGCTGATATTCTACTTCATAGCCTTTTTCTCTTAAAACTTTTATTGCTTTAATTACATTTTGTTGCCCTTTATATCTGGATCCTACCGTTGCACATGTTCCTAAAATAATTTTTTTATTTAACTTTTCACTTTGTATTTTTTTCAATCTATTTTGTAACATATCTTTTTCATTTTTAGGTAACATAACATTTGAACAAGATATACTTTCACCTTTGGTTGGATATCTTTTTTGTAAAAACTCGTTAGTTACATAAACAACATAAGGAGCTTCTTTAATTTCTTTTTTACACAGCATATACATAATTGGTGCTAAAAATTTACCGTATATACTATGATTCCATAAAGCATCAAATGGACAACCTACCATTTCAACTAAATAAGGTTTATTTAATTTTTTTATATATTTCAAAGACATTAATCCTATAAAACTAGGCAATCTTACAATTAAATATTCACTTTGTTTTATCTCTTCTTCTATCTGTTTTCTCACTTTTCTTTTCAATATATCTTTTATATTTTTAAAAGTAATAAATGATATATTTTCGCTTATTGTATCTGAAAACTTTGCTGCATTTATATTTGCTTTAGTATGGCAAGCCATAATTTTGATTTTCCCAAAGTTTTGAATATATCTATCACAAAATTTATCATCAAATCCATATGAACAAAAATACTCATCTCTAAACTTAGGAAATTTATGATCATGTATAAATAAAAGACTCATATTTTATAAACCTCTTTCTATCTATAACATTTGTGTAATTTGATTTATCTTATCAATATAGCTTTTTATTACTATATCTCTATCAAATTCTTTTTCTGCTTTATTCCTACTATTTAAACCCATTTCTTTTTTTTCTTCAAAAGATAGGTTTATAAATTTTTCCATAGAGTTTTGTAAGCTTTTATAATCTTTAACTTTGCACAAATATCCATTATATCCATCATCTACATTATCCTTACACCCATGTGTGTCACAAGTTATCAATGGTCTTCCTATTGCTGCACCCTCTTGAAGTACAGTTCCTCTTCCTTCTCCATATGATGGTAATACTATACATGATGATTTTTTCATTATCTCTTGGATATCTGATCTATGACCTAAATAATTTACAACTTTTAACTTTTCATATTCCTTTAATTTATTTAGATATATATCTTCATCAATTGCTCCAACTACATCAAACTCTACATTTGGATATTTATCTTTTATATTTTTAGCACTTTCTAAAAATTCTTCTATTCCTTTATCTTTAATAACTCTAGCTATAAAGGTAAATTTGATTTTTTCATTATTAGGATATTCATTGAATTGAAATTCTTTAAGATTTACTCCTGATCCTGGAACAATACTTATCTGCTGTTGATTTGCTATTATCTTTATGTTTTTATAAAAATCTTGATTTTCTTTATTTAAGAAAAATATATGGCATGCGTTTTTGAATGAAAATTTATTTAATTTTATTAATATTTTCTTTATCCATAAATCTCGTATAAATACACTACCTAACCCTGTAACTGTATGAATTACTTTTTGGTTCAAACTTCTACACGCTATTCCTCCATAAATATTAGGCTTTATAGTGTAAGTAAGAACCAAATCAGGTTTTATTTTCTTTATAATTTTTATATATTGAATCAATAACTTTAAATCTTGTATAACATTCATACCTCTTCTGTTCATAGGAGTTTCTATAAAATTACATCCCATATCTTTAAACTTTTCAACTTTTTCTCCATATGGTAAAGCTATTGTTACATCATATCCAAGCCTTAGTAATCTCTGAGGCAATTCTTTTCTAAAGTTATACAATCCTATATCATTGTTAGCTAAAATTAGAATTTTTTTCATAAGACACTCCTTAAAACATTTGTGTAATTATATTTATTACCTTATTTATATCCTCTTCGTTCATTTTTGTATCTGATGGTAAACATATGCCTCTATTAAATAAATCTGCTGACACACTTTCTATATCTAAAGAACTAAAAAATTTATATTCTTTGAAAAAAGGCTGCATATGCATTGGTTTCCATACTGGCCTACTTTCTATATTCTCTTTTTCTAAAGCCAATATTATATCTAATGGTTTAATTTCAGAGTTTCCACTTATTGTAGCTGCAGATAACCAGTAATTTGGCTTACCAAAGTTACATACATTCATCATTTGTATATTATCTATATCTTTGAAAGCACTTTTATAAGTTTCATAAATCTCTTTTTTCTTTTCTATTCTTTCATCAAGAACTTTCATCTGTCCTATGCCGATTCCGGCAACAACATTGCTCATTCTGTAATTAAACCCTAATTCTTTATGCTCATAATGTCTCTCATTTTCTCTAGATTGAGTCGCCCAAAACAAAGCTTTTTTTATATATTCTTCATTATCTGAAACCATCATCCCACCACCAGAAGTAGTGATTATCTTGTTTCCATTAAATGAATATATACCTATATCTCCTATAGTTCCACTTTGAGCTTCTTTGTAAGTTGCACCTAAAGACTCCGCCGCATCTTCTATAATAGGAACATTATATTTATTACATATATCTTTTAACTTATCGTAATCTGCACTTTGTCCATACAAATTAACTACTATAACAGCCTTTGGCATTTTGTTATTTTTCTCTGCATTATCAAAAGCTTTTTGAAGTGCAATTGGGCCCATGTTCCAAGATTCATACTCAGAATCTATAAACACAGGCTCTGCACCTTGATATATTATAGGATTTGCAGTAGCTGAAAAAGTTAACGTTGAACAAAATACAATATCTCCTTGTCCTACTCCTAAACACTTAAGTGCTAAATGGATTCCACTAGTTCCACTAGCTAAGGCTGTAGCAGCCTTTGAATTTGTGTATTCACATACTGATTTTTCAAAGTTGTTAACATTTGGTCCAAGTGGGGCAACCCAATTTGTATCAAATGCTTCATTTATATAATTTAACTCCTCTCCTCCCATATGAGGGGAAGATAGATATATCTTCTTTTCCATTTTTATAACCTCTATTGTTTTGGTTTTGCAGGACATCCAATTGCAACAACATTTGATTTTATATCATTTATAACTGTAGCTCCTGCACCTATTATTGTTTTTGACCCTACACTTTTATATTGAATAATAGTTGAATTTGCACCTATATGAGTTTCTTCTCCTATAGTCACTCCTCCACATAGTGTTGCTCCAGGTGATATATGGCAAAAATCATCTATTCTATTATCGTGTTCTATAATTGCTCCAGTGTTTATAATCACATGACTTCCAACTTCACTATTTGCATTTATTACGGCCCTGGCCATTACAACAGTTCCTTCTTTTATAACTGAGCTTTTACTTACAATGGCACTTGGATGAATGGCTGTAAAATATTTTAAGTTTTTAAATTTACTATATATTTTCTTTCTTGTTTGATTGTTTCCTATTGCTATTACATACTCAGTGTATTCACTATTATAAAGCATTGCATTTTCTATCCTATCAATTATCTTATATCCCATAAATTCTGATATTTTTTCATTATCATCTAATAATCCTTTGATTTTCAAATCATGTCCAGAATCTATCATAGCTTCGATAATTTCAATTATCACAGATGAATGGCCTCCTGCACCTATAACAATAACTTCTTTCATACAATCACCTACTATTGATTACCTTTAAATTTATCCATAGTTACATGACCATCTTTGCTTATTCCATCTCTTTTTAAAACCTTAAATATAGTTAAAAAAAGAATTTTTATATCAAGTAAGAGATTCACATTATCTACATAATCAACATCCATTTTAAATTTATCGTCCCAATTTAAATTATTTCTTCCATTAACCTGGGCCCATCCTGTCATTCCTGGCCTAACTTCATGTCGTCTAAATTGTTCTTTAGAATATAAATCTATATATTCAACAAGTAATGGTCTTGGTCCAACCAAACTCATATCTCCTTTTAACACATTTATAAGTTCTGGTAACTCATCTAAACTTGTACTCCTAAGAAAATTTCCAAATGAAGTTACTCTTTCCTTATCAGATAGTGGCTCTCCTGACTTATCATAAGCTTCTAACATTGTCCTAAATTTTACTATTTTAAAGACCTTACCATCTTTTCCTCCTCTATCTTGAGTAAAAAATATTGGAGATCCTAACTTAATTTTTATTAAAATAGCTATGATAATTAAAATAGGAGAAATTAATAATCCTCCTAAAAAAGAACCTAAAATATCAATAGCTCTTTTTATAAACTTCTGCATAAATCTTTTCACCTCTTTTAAGCTTTATTATCAGCATAATCTAGGGGTAAACCATAGCTTATTGACGAAACACTTCAAGTCCGTGGTCTTCATCTACTCTTATTTGCTTCTTCAGGTGTAATATAAGTTGGAACTAACTCTCTCATAATAATATCAATTAGCTCTACTTTTTCTTTATCTACAATAGCTTTTAAAAAATCTAAATGCATCTTGTATTTTTCTACGTTAATACTGATTGGTTTTCCAATAAATATTTTTTCATGACTTGTGTCACTTAGCCCTTCCTCACTCATAAGTAACTCTTCATATAACTTTTCTCCTGGTCTAAGCCCTGTAAACTCAATGCATATATCAACATCCGGTTCAAACCCACTAAGTTTGATTAAGTTTTTTGCTAAATCAACTATCTTAACTGGTTCTCCCATATCAAGTACAAATATCTCTCCACCTTTTGTCATTGCACCTGCTTGTATAACAAGTTGTACAGCTTCTGGAATAGTCATAAAATATCTAGTGATTTCTGGGTGAGTTATAGTTATTGGTCCCCCTTCTTCAATTTGCTTTTTAAATAATGGAATAACACTTCCATTGCTACCTAAAACATTTCCAAATCTAACAGCCACAAACTCTGTTTCACTTTTTTCATTCATAGTTTGTATTATCATTTCTGCAGCTCTTTTTGTTGCTCCCATTATATTGGTTGGGTTAACAGCTTTGTCTGTAGATATAAGTACAAACCTTTTAACTTTGTATTTATCTGCTAAAACTGCTACATTCTTTGTTCCAAATATATTATTTTTTACAGCTTCACTTGGGTTTTTTTCCATAAGTGGAACATGTTTATGAGCAGCTGCATGAAATACTACATCTGGTTTATACTTCTTAAATATATCATCCATACGCTTTTCTTCTCTAATTGATGCTATTACTGTAATTAAATTTAGGCTCGTACCATATTTTCTTACTAACTCCTGTTGAATTGCGTATGCGTTATTTTCGTAGTTATCAAGTATTATAAGTTGTTTGGGATTTAAGCTTGATACTTGTCTGCATAGTTCGCTACCTATGCTTCCACCTCCACCCGTAACTAATACTACTTTATTTTGTAAATATCCACTTATTTCATCTAGGTTTACTTTTACTGGATCTCTACCTAGTAAATCTTCAATTTGAACATCTCTAATTTTTTTTATATCTACTATTCCATCTATAATTTCAAATATACCTGGAATAGTTTTTAATTTACATTTTGTTTTCTTACAAACTTCTATAATATTCTTTTTATCTTTTCTACTTATATTAGCTATAGCTATTATAATTTCATCAATATCATATTTAGTTACTATAATATCTATATCTTTTACCATACCTATAATAGGCACGTTATGCATTCTTCTACATTGTTTTTTTATATCATCATCTACTATTCCTATAGGCTTTTTTAAAAGTTTAGGATTGTTTTTAAGTTCTTGTATTACTATATCTCCTGCACTTCCTGCTCCTACAATAAGGACATTAGATGGTTTTTCTTTTAATCTACTTCTTATAAAAACTCGCCTTCCTGTTCTGTAGGTAAGTCTTGCCCAACTAATTAGCGAGGTTGTTATTATTAAATTTAGTATATAAAAAGTTTGTACAAATTCTATACCTATCAATAAATGTATTGAATAAGTTGTAATTATTGATAATATACATGCAAATACTATTGCTATTAATTCTTCTTCTCCTGCATATCTCCATAGATTTCTATAACATTTGCATAAAGATAAAATCACTACACTTACAATAATAAAAGTTAAGATTTCATATAAACCTGTATCTTGTAATTTATATTTAGAATATATTATCCAGTTAGAACTTAAAAAGGCCAATACTATGCATGCTATATCTGTTGCGATTAAAATTAGTTGCCTAATTTTGCACATACTTATATTCAACTACCACTATAGTTTTATATAAATTCTTATTTATCATTTTCTTTTACACCTTCCTTAGGCCCTAGATATTCAAGTAAGAATATAACAAATAACGATATCATAATTCCTAGTATTGCTGATATTGCTATGATTGTTGCTTTGTTTGGTTTTGTAGGTTTGTTTGGAACTACAGCTTTATCTATGACCTTAACGTCATTAGCTTCTGTTATTCTTTTTACTTCTTGTTGAAATGCTGTTGGTATAGCATTAGCTATGTCTGTTGCTCTTTTTGGATTTGTATCTTGAACTGATACTGAAATGATTTGTGTTTTATTAATTGATGAGACGTTTACCTTGTCTGAAAGTTCTTCATATCCACATTTTAAATCTAGTGAATCTTCAACTTCATTTAATACTGATTTTGATTTTATTATTTCTCCATAAGTTACTGCTAGTTTTTCAGAAACACTGAGCTGTTCACTTGTTATCATTTCAGCTCCAGGTTTTTTGTTAATATCTACTAAAAGAGTTGTATTTGCTTCATATACTGGATTTACTCCAAAGAAGCTTACACCTGCACTTACAAATATTGCTATGAATGTTATTAAAAACATTATCCATGATCTTCTTTTTATAATTTGTAAGTATCCTTTTATGCCAATATTACCCTCCATATTTGACCTCCATTGACTTTATTTTGCAATTTTATTGTTTATTCTACATATTTTTCTACCCTCTTTATCTTATTAAGTTGATTTATTTTATGTGACTATTTTTTTCATTTTAAAAAGATACATTTTACTACCAAAGCTACAGTAAAGCTTTAAAGATATCTACAACTTATATTTTTTATTCTTCACTACCTGATTTTACTTATCTTTTTTAGTTTTATATAAAATAGAAATTTCAAATAATATGTATAATATATATAGAAAATTCCGATAAGATAAGATTTTCTATATATGATATCATGATACTAATGTAAAAATTTTATCAAAAATGGGGGTAAAATAATGAGATTTAAGGGAAAAAAATTATTAACAGTAATATCTAGTTTAGTACTTTGTATGACAGTTTTAACAGGATGTTCAAGTGAGAAAAATGAAAAAGGACAGACTGCTGTAAAATCAGAAGGAAAAGAAAAGTTGGTTGTAGGGGTTTCAACTGAATATTTCCCATGGTGTTTTAAGGAAAATGATAAAAATAAGGGATTTGAAGTAGACGTATGGAATGAAATAGGACAAAGGGCTAATTTTGAAATAGAGTACCAAACAGCTAAGTTTAGTGGGCTTATGGGAATGTTAGATTCAAGTAAAGTAGATACTGTAGCTCATCAGATGTCTACAAATGAGGAAAGAAGATTAAAATATGACTTTAGTGATACATATGCCTATAGCAAATATAAGTTTATAGTAAAAAAAGATAGTAAATTAGATAGTATCGAAGATTTTAAAGGCATGAAAGTTGGTTGTGTATTAGGTGGAAATGGAGAAAAAACTCTAAAAGATTTAAACGAAAAACATAATCTAGGTCTAGAAATTGTTACATTTGACGGTGTTCCTATGGAAAAAGACGTTGAAAATGGAAGATTAGATGCAGCTTGGCTTTCAGAAGTAAAAGCTAAAACAACTATAGAACAAGGAAATTTAAAATTAAAAGTTGCAGATATAGATACTGGTGTATATGAAATAAATCAGTATCCATTTAGAAAAGAAGAAGCTAGCAAAGAAAGAATAGAGAAAGTCAACAAAGCAATAAAAGAGATGCATGAAGATGGTACATTTACAAAGTTGTCTAATAAATGGTTTGAAATAGATACAACTAAAGAAAATTAATAGGTGTCAATATGAAAATTTTCGATTTGAATTTTATTACTAACTTAATACCTATTATGTTAAAATACTTAACTGTAACTTTAAAAATGTCGTTTTTGGCATTGTTGCTAGGATTAGTATTAGGTATAATAATAGCTTTAGTTGTAGATGCAAAAGTTCCTATTTTAAACAAACTATCAAAAGTTTATGTGTCATTTTTTAGGGGAACACCTCTAGTAGCACAAATGTTTTTTATATATTTTGGATTAATACAAGTAATTCCATCATTGAAAGAGTTAGACTCTTTTACAGCAGCAGTTATAGTTCTAGGTCTAAATTCATCTGCATATTTTTCTGAAAGTTTAAGAGGTGCTATATCCTCTGTAGATAAAGGTCAACTAGAAGCTTGTTATGCATTTGGTATGACTTATACTCAAGCTATGATAAGAGTAATTTTACCTCAAGCTATAAGAGTAGCAATTCCCGCTATGATGAATACGTTCGCTGATATAATAAAAGGATCCGCATTAGCTTTTACTATAGGTGTAACTGAAATTATGGCAACTGCACAGTCTGAGGCAGCTGCATCATATAAGTATTTAGAAGCATTTACATGTATAATAATAATTTATTGGAGTCTAAGTTTATTATTATCATTTATACAAAGTAAATTAGAAGTAAAAATGAGTAAGGCCTATTAGGGGAGATATATATGCTAAAAATAACTAATTTGACTAAAAAGTTTAATAAAAATATAGTTTTAAATAATATAGATTTACAAGTTAAAAAAGGAGAGGTAGTTGCTATCATTGGTCCTTCTGGTACCGGAAAATCGACTTTGCTTAGATGCATTAATTTATTAGAAACGCCTGATGAAGGAGAATTACATATAGGCGATGTTAGCGTAAAGTTAAATAATTTATCTAAAATGGATATTTTTAAAATAAGAAAAAAATCTGCAATGGTTTTTCAGAATTATAATCTTTTTAATAATAAAAAAGTTATAGAAAATGTAATGGAACCACTTTTAGTTGTTAATAAGTTTAAAAAAGAATATGCAAAAAAAATAGCAATTGAAAAATTATCATTAGTAGGATTGAGTGACAAGCTTTATGAATATCCATCGAAACTATCTGGTGGGCAAAAGCAAAGAGTTGCAATCGCTAGGGCTATAGCTGTTGATCCAGAAATAATACTTATGGATGAACCTACATCCGCACTTGATCCAGAGCTTGTAGGAGAAGTTTTACAGGTTATAAAATCGTTATCTGAATCTGATATAACTATGTTGATAGTAACTCATGAGATGAACTTCGCAAAACAAGTTGCAGATAGAATAATATTTATGGAAAATGGAACTATCGTAGAAGATGATTCTCCGGATAAACTTTTTAAATCTAGTAAAAACAGTAGAATAAGTCAATTTGCTAATATAAGTGCTCACGAGTATGCTTAAATAGCAAAATGAAAGATAACCAATTTTAGTAGGTCTCTTGAATAAAAATATAAGTTTTGCTACCAAAGCTGAAGTAAAGCTTTAAAGGTAGCTGCAACTTACATTTTTTATTCTTCGCTAACTGATTTTGGTTATCTTTTTTTGATTTCATTTTTGTTTATAAAGTTGTCAACTTTTATGTATAAATTTAACTAAGATTTAGCTATAGTATTTTTGTTTTGGGCTTCTTGGTTTGTCTGGTATCATTAACTTTAGTTCTCCATTGTTAATCAGTGGTTGCAATATATTCTTCATCAAATTTTTTCTATCTTTTAATCCTAAGAATTCTAATATTTCATTTTTGCTCTTCGGTTCATTACAAAATTCTAATATTTTAGAGTTTCTTGATTCACCTTGTGGCATAGCTTGTGGCATAGCTTGTGGCATAGCTTGTGGCATAACTGGTATAAATATTTTAAATATATCCTCTTCTACTAGTTTAGGTTGATTTCCCGAGTACAACTTACTATATTTATAAATATTTCTTACTCCAGAACCTAGCTCATCAACCCATCCAATTTCCTTGAACACTTTCGCAATAATAGGATTTTTAGGGAATGGAGAGAAATTTTCAGGGTTTATATATCCATACCTATGAGGTTTGTTGCTATTTTCAGTTATAACTTTATCTTCTTCTATTATTAATTTTGCAGGAAATGGGTTAGTATACTCTCTATGTATTAATATGTTTGATATAACCTCTCTAAATATATGATTTCTTAAGCTTATTCTTTGATCTTTTTCCAAATAAAATTTATCTTTTAAATGCTTTTCTATAAATCCCATCAATCTATCATAACTCTCTATTAAATTCGTTCTAATATCGTCCCTATCATCATATCTATCTTTATCATCCACTCTTAATATAGCATCTGTTCTATAGTGAGGTAAGACAGAAGTTATAACTTCATCTTTACCTAATAGTAATACCGCAGCTAATGTAAATCCTTCTTCACCTGTCTGATAATCTTTTAAATAAAGACCAGCACTTCTTAACAGCTCCATATCATCCATATCTTGCCAAGGATGATTAACTTTTTGATTACTAGCTAACTTCCTAATTCTCTTTATAATATCTATTCTTAAATCATCTATTGTTATAGCTTTATATATTCTATTTTCTGTATAGTTTCTTTGCTTCCTTGCATAAAGTTGTGCTACAAGATTTGTATTATTTGTTATATCTATATCTCCATCTTCATTTCTATCAAATATTTTATTTGAGCATCTATGCACTTGAGAACTTTCAGGAACATATATATGAAGAACTTTTTTACTTTCTATATTTACTTCATCTATAGATAAATAAAACGGAGGGTTTATTTTATTTGGATTGTTCATCTGAGTTACAAACTCTTTCTTTATCTTATCAATTTTATCAGGGTTAATACCTATAACTGATCCATCATCATCTACCCCTAAAACAATGTCTCCACCATGTCGATTTAAAAATGAACATACCGTATCAAATACATCTTTATTGAGATTTACTTGGCTTTGTTTAAACTCAACAGATATACTTTCTCCGGATTGTAATATATTAATTATTTTACTTAATGTCTGATTCATCAATTGCACCTCCTTAATTCTAATATTTATAATTATATACTAAAAAAATTCTTTTTATAAGATTTACTTAATTTTATATGGACTACCAAAGCTACAGTAAAGCTTTAAAGGTAGCTACAACTTATATTTTTTATTCTTCGCTAACTTATTTTCGTTATGTTATAATATTTAAGTTGTTTTAAATTTTATTACATAGGGGGTGTAATTTTGGTAATACGGTTTAATTTTATAGTTTTACTATGTTTTTTATGGGCTTATGTATTTTTTAGAAGTCTTTTATGTTTTATAAATAGTAAAAGTTTTAGTTTTAAAAATGAAAGCATTAATCTTGGTTTATATATGTCTATAGTTGCAGTAGTTGCTATGACATTATTTCCAATTAGATTAGATGTTCCTTTTTCTAAGTTTGAGATTTTTAATTTAATACCTTTAAAAGTTCCTATAAGTACATACTTAACTCGTGGATTAATGTACTTTTTATATCAAAACGTAGGAAATCTAGTTTTATTTATGCCATTTGGTTTCTTTGCTTGTGCAAAAACTAGCGGTAATACTAAAAAGGTTGTTTTTGCTAGTTTAGCATTAACTTTATTTATAGAATTTACTCAAGGATTTATCCCTTATAGATTTTGTGAAATAGATGATGTTTGGTTAAATACTTTAGGTGGATTTTTAGGTTCTTATGTATATATCAAATTCATAAACTATTTTAGAAATTTAAAAAGAGATGACCAATCTTAGTTGGGTGCTTGAACACAAATATAAGTTTTGCTACCAAAGCTAAAGTAAAGCTTTAAAGGTAGCTGCAACTTATATTTACGTTCTTCGCTAACTAATATCTCATCTCTTTTTTATTGTTTAAATTATTTATATGCTATAATTTTACTTAGAATATCCATTAGGATTGTTTTTGTGCCAATTCCAAGCATCCTCTATTATCTTTTCTAAAGAATCAAATTTGGGATTCCATTTAAGTATATCTTTAGCTTTTTCACTAGAAGCAATAAGAACAGCTGGATCTCCACCTCTTCTTTCTTCCTCTATTGCAGTTATATTAAAATCCGTTACCTTTCTAGCTATATCTATAACTTCTTTAACTGAATATCCATTACCATTTCCTAAGTTGAAAATATCACTTTTATTTCCTTTTCTTAAATACTCTAAAGCTTTATAATGTGCATCTGCTAAATCCATAACATGAATATAATCTCTTATGCATGTACCATCTTTTGTATCATAATCATTTCCAAATATGCTTATATGTTCTCTTTTACCTAAAGGCACTTGAAGTATCAATGGTATTAAATGAGTTTCTGTTTTATGATCTTCTCCTATGCTTCCATCAAAATATGCTCCTGCTGCATTAAAATATCTTAATGATACGTATTTAGTTTTATAAGCATTATCAAACCATTTCATCATTTTTTCCATTGCTAATTTTGTTTCCCCATAAGTGTTTGTTGGATTTGTTTCATAAGACTCCATTATAGGTATGTTTTTAGGTTCTCCATATGTAGCTGCTGTTGATGAAAAAACAATTTTATCAACATTGTTTTCTTTCATAACATCTAGTAAACACATCATTCCATATACATTGTTATGATAATACTCATATGGTTTTTCCATACTTTCTCCAACTAATGAATTAGCTGCAAAATGTATAACAGCTTCTATTTCATTTTCTTTAAATACCTTATCTAAACTTTCTTTATCCCTTATATCACAGTTATAAAACTTATCAGTTGATAAAGCCTCTTTATGTCCCGTTAGTAAGTTATCTACTACTATTACATCTTCATTTTTTTCAATAAAATATTTAGTTGTATGACTTCCTATGTATCCTGCGCCCCCAATTATAAGAATGCTCATTTATATACCTCCCAATGTATAATTTTTAAGTTAAATTTATTAATATAATATTATGTTTTC
>NZ_LBBT01000352.1 GCF_001006285.1 Paraclostridium benzoelyticum | reverse complement strand
TTTTACATATGGAGAAATTTATTAAAAAACAAAAAACTTTAAGTACAAAAGATAAGTTTACTATAACCCCAAATTTTAAAACTCCATTCATATCACCTGAAAATATAATTCATATAGGTGAGATTGCACAAAAATATAATGGTGTACTTAAAATTGGAACTAACCAAAAAATTTCAATAATAAATATTGATGAAATAAATTTACAAAGAGTTATAGACGATTTAAATTTTGATTGTGTTCCTAAAGGCAAAAACTTGCTGACAAATATAACAGTTTGTACTTCTAATTTTTGTAGAATGTCTAAATACCCTACAATAGGTATATATATGAAAATAGTAAATGAGTTTTACGGTATAGAATTACCTTCAAAAACTAAAATAGCAATATCTAGCTGTAAAAACTCATGTGTAAGTGCATATGTTAAAGATATAGGTATTTTAGCTGATTCAAATGGTAAGCTGTTTATAACTGTTGGAGGTTGTGCTGGAACTAATCCTAAATCTGGATATGTACTAGCATCTGACTTAGATGAAAAAAGCACATATAAACTTTTTAAAAGTGTTATTAACTATTATCAATCAAATGCTAATTCAAAAGAGAAACTTAGAGATTTTATAGATCGGTTAGGTTTTGAAAATTTTAAATCTAATCTGTAATATAAAAATTTACCTAACATAAAAAAGCCTGAAAATACCAATCTATTTTCAGGCTTTTTTATTAATATTTTAGTTTTCAGTCTCTTCCCCAGGTAAAAATAATAACCCTTTGTATATTATATTATTTTTGCTGTCTTCTAAACTCAATAACGTTTGTATCGATGCTAAAGTATCTGAATTTGCCACTCCTACTACTCTTTGCAAAATAATAAGTTCATAAAAATCATTATATATCTGCTTTGTAGGTAATATAGCACTTGGAGCATCTACATATGGTTCATATGTAGGCTTAACTTTACCATCAGGCGTATATATTAAATTTAAATAGTCTTTAGGTCTTGCAGCTAAATTTAATGAGTATTTATTTTCTCCACAGTTAATATTTAGCTTATAGTTTTCTTTATATGATGCTTGACACTTATTGTTATCATAAAATGAATTTTGATTGAAAATCTCTATTAACTTTCCATTTTCATATTTATATATAACCCCTATTTCAAATCCTCCAGATCCTCCAAACCCGCCTCTTACCATTATGTCTGATCTATTGTTTCCAGTAAAATCCCCTAAAAAAAGTTGCATATCATATCCGCTATATGGAAAATCAATTGATATAGAATTTCCATTTTCTTGATTTAAAACAATCTCTATTTCATCTACATAAGAACTCTCCTTATACGGTGAAATGCCTACTAAAATCACATCATCTTTTGAATTTTCCCCAGTTATATTGCCATTTGCAAAATCTACCATAACTTTTTCAGTTGAATTTTTCATAGTTATCCTCCAATTAGATTTTTCAATTATATTATTTTATGTTATATAATTTTTTTAGTTACTATAAAAATTTGCTACCATTAATACAACTGAATTCTAATTTGCTCAAATATTAAATACTACAATTTCTGGAGAATTTAAAAACCTTAACGGAATGCTTGTCATGCCAATCCCGCTGCTTACATACATTTTTGTACTATCATTTATTCCTACATCCTTTTCTGAGTATAACCCTTTAACATATTTATGTGCTCCTACTGGAAGTATTTTATCTGTTAGAAATGTTATAGTTACTTGACCTCCATGTGAATGCCCACTTAGAATAAAATTCTCGCTTGAAGATGTCATTAATTCTACAACATCTGGTTCATGAGTTAATACTAAATTGAATTTATTTTCTTCAATTTTGTAATCAGATTTTTTAGTATTTCCAAGCAAGTAATCATCATATCCGATTATGTTTAAGTTTAAATCACTTATATATGAACTTTCGTTTTTTAGAACTTTAAATCCACCTCCATTCATAAATTTTTCATATACTCTAGAAGCTCCACCTCCATAATCGTGATTTCCAAACACGGCATATTTCCCATATTTTGCTTCAATTTTACTTAAACTCTTCTGAAGACTATCAGTATCTAGTAAAGAGTAATCCCTTGCATAATTATCTAAAAGATCGCCTCCAAATATAACAATATCTGGATTTTGATTATTTATCTTTTTAACTATCTTATCTATATTACTTTGAGAGTATAGTTTCCCAAAATGTGTATCTGTAAAAAATACAACCCTACAAGCTTTTATATCTTTAACTTTCAAATCTATATTTTTAACCCTTAACATAGAAGGCTCTATGTATCTTGCGTATGAAAACATAAGCAAACATATAATAATTGTTAAAATTATTAGTTTAAATATTTTGTTTAGTAATTTCAAATTCTCTCTCCTTTTTTATTGCCTTTTAATAAATATAAATTTATCATTTTTATATTACATATATGTTACATTTCAATTATAAAAAAAGCTGTAAATAGTTTATATTTTCATAAATCTATTTACAGCCTTAATATAATTGAACTAAATAATTCCTAGTTTATTTTTTACCTCAGGTAGATTTTTCATAAATGTAGAATAAAAATCTTTACCTTCTTCTATTTCAACACGATAGCAGTTATCTAATAAGGTTTTATTAATTTCCTCAATTTCTTTTTCATCTCTCACAAACTTTAAGCGGAAAGTTAGTGCTTTAATAAACTTATACCACTCTAATATAAATTTCTTATTCTCGTCGTAATTATCAATTCCTACCCATTGACTTACTTTTATATCCTTTAAATCTTCTTTTGGACAGTTTCCTATCTGCAAGAAATACTTAAAATCATCATCTTTATATACTCTTCCAAGGGGAAATAAGCGACAAATATTCGGGCGTTTAGAGTGAATAGTGCATCTTCCTTCTTTATTTAAAAAGCTACAGTTTTTGTTATCATCATTCATTTTTAAATATGGCAATAAAATTTTATTATTTTGACGTAATTCAATGTTTTGTCCTACTAGTTCATCAAATTCAACTCCTAAGTATGTAACCATTTCATATACATCAAAAGGCGTAAGAACTACTAATTCTCCAACGTCACGACAGCAATCATTACATCCATCACAACCACATGTATCTGCTTTTACTATATCTTCAATATCATATAATTTTCCATCTGAAATTTCTTCTAGTATATTTATAGATCTCATTTACTTTTTCCTCTTTCTTTTTTAGCTTTGTCTAAAATACTTAATAATTACTATTATACTAAAAATTTACTTACAACTTAATATATTTTCTATTTATTCAAAAGAAAATATCATTATTTTAATTCAATTTTAAAGCTTAAATAAATCTCCTTATTACTATAATTTAGTCCGTTTCTATATTGACAGTTTTGCAATAAAATTATAATATCAATAGGGTTATAGTTTTTTTATATTTGGATAATCATAAAATTAAAATAAAGGATGATAAAAAATGACAGAACAAAATTTAAGCTTGATTGATGAAGTTAAAAGAAGAAGAACTTTCGCAATCATTTCCCATCCCGATGCAGGAAAAACCACATTAACTGAAAAGTTTCTACTATATGGTGGAGCAATTCGTGAAGCAGGATCTGTTAAATCAAGAAGATCTCAAAAACATGCAGTATCTGACTGGATGGAAATTGAAAAACAAAGAGGTATATCTGTTGCATCAAGTGTTCTTCAATTTGAATATAACAACTTTTGCATAAACATTCTTGACACACCAGGACATCAAGATTTCAGTGAGGATACTTATAGAACTCTTATGGCAGCAGACTGTGCAGTAATGGTTATTGACTCTGCTAAAGGGGTTGAGGAGCAAACAAAGAAATTATTCCACGTTTGTAAAATGAGAGGAATTCCAATTTTCACATTCATAAATAAAATGGACCGTCAAGGAAAAGACCCATTTGAACTACTTGAAGATATTGAAAATGTATTAGGAATTCGTTCTTGCCCAGTAAACTGGCCAATTGGTTCTGGTAAAGAATTTAGAGGTGTATTTAACCGTCATAAAAATCAAATAGAATTATTTGATGATGGTAACCACGGACAATCTATTGCTAAGTCTATAACTGGAGAGGTAACTGATGAAAAATTCAATACTTTATTAGGTGATGCTCTTCATGAAAAATTACTAGAAGATATAGAACTTTTAGATATAGCTGGTGATAATTTTGATTTAGATAAAATATTAAATGGTGAATTATCTCCTGTATTCTTCGGAAGTGCCCTTACTAACTTTGGTGTTGAACCATTTTTAGAGTCATTTTTAGAGATAACACCACCACCTATGCCTCGTAGCAGTAACTTAGGTGATATAGACCCTAATTCTGATAACTTCTCAGGATTTATATTTAAAATCCAAGCTAATATGGACAAAGCTCATAGAGATAGAATCGCATTCCTTAGAATTTGCTCTGGTAAATTTGAAAAAGGCATGTCAGTAAATCATGTTCAAAGAAATAAGAAGATAAAACTTTCTCAACCACAACAGTTTGTGGCACAAGACCGTGTTATAATAGATACAGCTTATCCAGGAGATATTATAGGTATACACGACCCAGGTATATTTAATATTGGTGATACTTTAAGTGAAAAACAATCAAAGCTTGAGTACACTGGTATACCACAATTTGCTCCTGAACATTTTGCAAGAGTTTCTACAAAGAATGCTCTTAAGCGAAAGCAATTTGTAAAAGGTATTACACAATTAGCAGAAGAAGGTGCTATACAAGTATTCAAACAACCTAACTTTGGTATGGAAGAACTTATAGTAGGAGTTGTTGGAGTCTTACAGTTTGAAGTTTTAGAATATCGTCTAAAGCAAGAGTATGGTGTTGAGATGATGATGAATACACTATCTTACCGTTATATACGTTGGATTGAACCTGAGACTTTCAATTCAGATAAGCTTTCGATGACAATGGATACAATACTAGTTGAAGATAAAAATAGAAATCCAGTATTGTTATTCCAAAATGAATGGTCTATTAGACATCTTCTTGAAAGAAATGAAGGTTTAGTTTTAAGAGAAACTTCTTTATAAATATTAATCCCCCTACGTCTGATTTTTTTACATAGGGGGATTAATTTTATATTGTTCATACATTCTCTATGTTTTTGAAAATATATTTTTTACAAAGCTTTTTCTACTTTTACAGCAATGCTTGCAGGCAATGTATTTTTAAGCTTCCACACAATATTTATAGGTTTGCTACCACTATAACTTACTATATCTGCTGGTCCTAAATAAATATACGGAGAGGTGATTCCATCTTCTCTTTTATTTTCTCTCACAAATAGCAATATATTGTTATTTGTATTAATGTGATTTACATACCTTTGTCCCGTAGGCGAATCTATACTTGTCCTACTTTGACTTTGCCAATTAAATAATTTATCATTTATAGCATAATCTTCATACATAGTAGATGGAGAAAAATGTTTTTCGACTTTATTTAAAGTTATTAAAAATATATCTGTTTTTATTTCTTCAATATATAAAACACCTTCTCTAAGAGGATATTGTTTATCTATAGTATTTTTCCCAAATGCTGCTAATATTTGCTCTTTAGTATAAGTTGAATGAACTTCTAAATTACTTTCAAATTTAAGTCCATCACTTAATGTTTTTACATTTATATGATTTAAGTTGTATTTAAGTACCTCTAAAATTTCTTCATACATTAATCTATTAGAATACAATCTTTTTAAAAACTCAATTATATTGTTTATACCTAATTCTTTAGGGCTCTTAGTATACAAGGTATAATACAACATAAGTAACATTTGCTCTTCACTACCAGTTAAATTCGCAATTTTATTTTCATTTTTATAATTTTGTAATGTTTCTATCCAAAATTTAAGAAGTCTTACAGAATCAGTATTTGTAAGTCTAATCATTCCACTACTTAAACACTTTTCATCTATATCAAAAAACTCTTCTTTAATTTTTGCATTTACACAAAGTCTATAAAAACTATTTTTAGTTTTGTAAATTTCTTTTAATGTTATATTATAAAATTCTATAAAGTTTTCTAAATTTAATTTTTTACCACTTTCAATTTCAAAAGTTTTAATTTTATTTGTTATAGTTGTTTTATTATTTATAAATGAATTAATATTTCTTAATATATATTCCTTAGCTTGCTTCTCCATATGAAGATGACAACCCTTAGGTAGTGTTATAAATCCATTTTCTATTTCTTCTTTTAGAGCTTTTCCTTTTTTTCTTGCTATTGATGAGAACTTTTCATAAAAGTTATAATTTTTATGTGCTTGTCCTACATAATCAAGTACTGTTAAGCATTCTTTGTTATCACTAAGTCTAAGTCCTCTTCCTAGCTGTTGTAAAAATACAGTTAAGCTTTCAGTAGGTCTTAAAAATAGTATTGTATTAACTTCTGGAATATCTACACCTTCATTATATAAATCAACTACAAAGGCAAATTTGTACTTTCCGTTTATAAGGCCTGATTTTGCTTTATCTCTTTCATCTTTAGTGGTTTTTGAACTTATGGCAACTGAAGGTATTTTTTTATCATTGAAATAATTAGCCATGAAATTTGCATGTTCTATACTTACGCAAAATCCAAGTCCAACTACTTCATCAATATCTGATATATAATCATGTAAGCTTCTAATGACTAAGTCTGCTCTTTTCTTAGAATTTAACTTATCTATTGTAAGTAATTCTGTAAGTTCTTTATTGTCATACCCACCTTTTGACCATTTAAGTTTGCTTAAGTCAAGTTCATCACTTATACAAAAATATTGAAATGTAGATAATAACTTTTTATCTATAGCTTCACATAATCTCATTTCACTACTTATTTTTCCATCAAAATATTCTAAAACATCTTTTCCATCCATTCTTTCAGGTGTTGCAGTAAGACCTAATAATACCTTAGGTTTAAAATGTTCTAATATCTTTTGATAACTAGGTGCACTTGCATGATGGAATTCATCTATTATTATAAAATCATAAAACTCTTTATCTAAACATTCATCAAACTTCTTAGAATTAAATGTTTGTATAGTCATAAATACATGATCTATATTATTAGGTGTAAAATTACCACTATATAATCCCCCAAAATTTCTATCTCTTAGTATTGTTCTAAAAGTTTTAAGACTTTGTGATAATATATCTTCCCTGTGTGCAATAAATAGTAATCTATTTACTTTACCTTTATTTTGACTTTTAAAATTTTTATAATCAAATGCAGATATAACAGTTTTTCCAACTCCAGTTGCTGCTACAACCAAATTTTTATTGTGCCCTAGTACATCTCTTTCAACACTTAAAGTATCTAGTATTTCTTGCTGATAATGATAAGGTCTAACATCAATATTAACTATATCGTTATTTTCATTTTTCAACTCACTTACTCTAGCTTTTTTTAGTTCCGTTTTTAATTTTTCTTCATCTTCTTCTGTAAAAGTTTTAAATTCTTCATCATTAAAATAACTTTCAAATGTAGCTTTAAATTTATCCACTATGTTTTTAGAATCTTTTTCGCTAACTTTCATATTCCATTCAAGACCTGTTGTCATTGCATCTTTTGATATATTCGATGACCCAATGTATGCTGTAGTAAATCCTGTGTTCCTATGAAACATATAACTTTTAGCATGTAGCCTTGTTCTTTGTGTATCATAGGATATTTTTACTTCTGTATTTGGAAGTTCTGATAAAAACTTTATGGCTTTAAATTCACTTGCTCCCATATATGAAGTAGTTATTATTCTAAGTTTTTTAGTTTGTGTATGTTCTATAAGTTCATCTTTAATAAGCCTCAGTCCACTCCATCTTATAAAAGATACTAATATATCTATATTATCACTACTTAATATTTCTCTTTTTAATTCACTTATTAAATCTGGTTCATTATTAGAATTTGTAAATAAATAGCTTTGTGATATAGGGGTTAGTGGTCTTATATTATTGTTTTTTATTTTAGATTTATTTATTTTTTCTTCTACACTTAATAATATTTCTCCATCTTTATGTATGTTATTTTCTTTTATTTCTTTATCTTCTACTTGCTCAGATAAATAATTTATTATTTGATTACATACCTCAATTT
This sequence comes from Paraclostridium benzoelyticum, assembly GCF_001006285.1. Taxonomy (GTDB): domain Bacteria; phylum Bacillota; class Clostridia; order Peptostreptococcales; family Peptostreptococcaceae; genus Paraclostridium; species Paraclostridium benzoelyticum. The sequence continues at coordinate 3,949 of NZ_LBBT01000352.1, read as the reverse complement.
GTTTATTTATATCTTTGTTTTTAATTAGATTTAAGCTTTTTTTAGTTACTTCTTGTAAATATTTAGAAAGAATTACTTTAGCTTCTTCTTTTTCTATTTCCTCTTTAAATATATTTATTTCATCTTCCCTAATTTTAAGTTCTTCATGTATTTTATTAGATATTACTTGTTCATATATCCCCTTTTTAATTTTCATTTCCTACCTCTTATTTTAATTATTATTAAAAAAATCTTTTTCCTACTCCTTCTATTCTTAAAATAGAATCAATAATATCCTCGTCTTCTGAGATTATATCACAATACCCTTCATGAGATGATGTACTTATCCAACTTTCATCACCATTTATAAAGCATAAATCTTCAGGTAATTCAGGTTGCTCCCAAGAAAATAATGAATCAACTTCTTCTTTTAATACATTTTTAGAATTGTCATCTATTTTATAATAATAAACTTTAGCGGTTGACTCAGTTAACATAGCACTTGGCCATTCCGATTGTTCTTTCATATCTATTAATGAACTTTCTAATTATTTTAGAACATTTATTAGATTGTCACTTGAACTCATATCATTTCTTTCAACCAATAAAAACTTATCAGATAAACTTGTTACCAAATCTATAAACTCCTTATATTCTGTAAAAATTCGCTTCGCTTGAGCGACTACGTCTGCGAACCACTTCATAAGTTTTCCACAAATATTCGTTAATCATAAATTCTTAAGCGTAAAAATTAGGATTAGAGTTTCTAAAGCACATATGCCCTACTCTAATCCTATTTATTTTCCATTTATATATTAACTTGTCACTTTAGACTATATAATACTTAAAGCAACTTAATTAGCTCTTCTAAATCTTGACATAAAACTTTTGCAAGTTCAAAATCCATATCTCTTAAAGCTTTTGATATTTTTGTTTCAACTAATTTTTTCTTTTCTTCAATTTCTAGATAGTCTCTATCAAAATGGTTAGCATAAATCATTTTTCTAAACTTTTTCATACTAACTTTTCTGATTTTCTTATCTTCAATCATTAAAACATAGTCCATGCAATTATTTATAAATTGGTAATCATGAGAAACCATTAAAATTGCACCATTATAATCTTTTATAGCTTTTTCAAGCGCTATTTGAGAATAAGTATCTAGATGACTTGTTGGTTCATCTAAAAGTAGCATATTTGCCTTAATATATGACACCTTAGCTAATTGAAGAATATTTTTTTCTCCACCAGATAAATCTTTTATTTTTTGTTCAATAGCATCTTGCCCAAAACCATAATTTGAAATATATCTTCTAACATCTCTACGATTTTCAAATCCTAGCTCAGAAAATTCTTTAAATATCGTGTTAGACTCATCTAAAATTTCTGATTGTAACTGAGATAAATAAGCTATCTTAATATCATCATTTATTTCAATTGATTTATTATTATTTTTGAATATTTCTCTAAGTATAGTTGTTTTACCAACCCCATTTGTACCAACAAGTGCTACTTTATCATTAGATTTAATTTCAAAATTAACATCTTCTAAAAGAACTTTATCAAAAGCCATTCTATAATCACTAACTTTTAAAGCAATAGTTTCTTCTATTTCGTTATCAGTGTCTAATTTAATATTTGGTTGTTTAATATCTACAAACGGGGCTTTAATTCTACGAGCTTCTAATCTTTCTTGTATTTTAACTCTAGCTTTTAAAGCTCTTCCGTTAGAAGCTTCAGCATTATAAGTTGCTCTTTCTCTTAGCTTTTGGATTAAAGCTTCATTTCTCTCAATTTCTTCATCATCAGCAATAGATAATTCTTGTAATTCAATTTTAGTTTGAAGTAATGAGAAATTATAATCAATATATCTTCCATCAAATTCTTGAAGTTGTGCATTTTCAAGGTGTATAATTTTATTAAAACAATGATTAAGTAGATATCTATTATGTGTGATAACTAGTATTGTTTTCTTGTGAGAATTAATTAAATTCTTTAGAGCATTAAGATTCTCAAAGTCTAAAAATACATCTGGCTCATCCATAATCATCAAGTCAGGATTATTAAGCATTTCCTTAATTATTTGGATAAGTTTAAATTCTCCTCCACTAATTTCAGATAACTTTTTATCTTTATGATTACCTAAGTTTGCAAGATTTAGTTTTCTATTAATATTACTTTCATAATCATCACCATCAATTGCATCAAATGCATCTAAAGCTTCTTGGTACTTTTCTAAAAGCGCATCAATATCCGAAGATGTTTCCATTTCAGTACATATAGATGAAATTTTTTCTTGTAATTTTATAAATTCTTCTGCTATATATTCAAAAACTGTAGTTTCTTTGCTTTTATTTTCTTGTAAGAACTGACTTACATATCCAATTTTGAAGTTTGGATCTATTTCTAATGTACCATCATACAAATATCTTTCTGGATCCATTATTATATCTATAAGTGTACTTTTTCCACTCCCACTAGCTCCTATGAAAGCACAGTGTTGACCTTCTTCTAATGTAAATGAAATATTATTGTATAGATCTTTGTTTGGAAATGAGTAGGACAAGTTGTCAATTTTTATCATATTTATTACCTCTCTTTATCATTTAAAAAGAGCTTAAGTAAATAAGCTCTAGTATATATCAAATCCCAATTTTAAAATTGATTTTATATATAATAACGACATTCTTTTTAAATTTTCTTTTGATAGAATACCATTTTTTAAGACTTATTTCAATGCTTTTATATTGAAACTCTACTTGTTTAGTACATTTATAAACTTACCATTAATTATATCTGAATTTTCAATTTATTTTTCAAAGTTATAAATTCAATTATTATGACCATTTTTTCATCATATAATCACAGTTTAATATAATCCTAAAGTTTTATCTTGTATATTTATAAAATCACTTAATTCATCCAAAGATGTGGTTATAAATTCATATACTAAATATTTTGGATTTATTATATCTATTAGTTTTTTTATTTTTTTATTTGTAAATGGCTTATGCTCGTCTATTTTTAATATATGAAAAATTATATCCTTAATCATTTCACTATAATTAATTTCTAAATTTTCATATTTTGAAATTTGATTTTTAACATATTTTGAAGAGATAGATTTACTTAAATGAATTCCTTTTATGTAACTTTTTAAATCTCCTAACTCATCTATAATCTCTAATAAATAATCAATTCCCTCTTCTTCTGTATCTATGTTTAAATTTGTATTAAGTAAATGGCCTGTATCTAGCATAAATCCTTTATTTTCATATTCTATACTTTCAATAAAATATTTTGCTAATTTTTTATCTACCATTCTAAGCCCTGGCCACCATAAGTTTTCAAAAAGTATTGTTACCCCTGTATCTAAATCTTTAAATATTTCATTTACTAACTCAATAGACGCATCTATTACATCTTTATCTGTATATGTAAAGTTGTAGTTGTAACAATGTTTTAGTTTTGTATTAGATACATGAAAGACTACATATTCGGCATTTAGCCTTTCTGCTAATTTTATTTCTTCTTTATATTGATTTATTATTGCCTTTTTATCACTTCCACCATAATTGTTTATTATACCTTCTACACTATCAAAGTCTTCTAACATACCTTTCTTATTTCCATTCCAAAAATCTATCCAAATAGGGAAGTGTTTTAAATGTATTCCTTTTATTCTATTTTCAGGTATTAATTCTTCACTATATCCTGATGGTGCAAATAATTCTATTGCATCTATATTATGTTTTTTTAAAAATTTATTTATATTCTCACAGTTGTTATTATACCTGTCCATATCGTAACTATATGTAGATAAATTAATAATTTTTAACAATTTTAAAATCCCCCTATAAACTTAATTTATTTCATTTGTGTATAAATCAAAACTTTTTATATTTTTTAATAACGTCCTATTATCTATAAGTCAATAAAATTTTAATTTTATAATATCCTAATTGTATAA
>NZ_LBBT01000351.1 GCF_001006285.1 Paraclostridium benzoelyticum | reverse complement strand
TTCCCTATATTTAAATCTATCTTATTGTATATAAATAAATATTTATTCTTTTTTATAATTTCTTTTACTATTTTTTCTAAATTTATTTCTTCTATTAAAAAGTTGGAACTGTAATCTCCACTTTTGCTGATATATAAAGCTTGTTGAACTAAACTATCAATTCGTTTAAGTTCAATATTTATTTGTTTGTGTAACTCATAATTACCAAAATATTTATTTTCTAGCTCTTTTACCCTTTGACTAATAATTTCTAAAACAGCAATAGGAATTTTAATCTCATGTATCCATTTAGTCATATAGTCATTTATCTCTTCAATTTCTTTTTTTAAACTTTCTACTGTATTTTCATTTTCTAATAATTTATTATCTATAACTTCTTTTAGCTTATTATTTTTAAATTCGTATGTTTTATTATTATTTATATATTCAAATAAGCTTTTATAGTTTTTTATGTATGAACTATATCCAAGTATAAAGAAAGCAATACATACAACTAAAATCATTGTATCTATATATATTAAACTATTCAAAACCTTTTCTAATCTAAGATCTGCAATTATATTTATATTAACTATCACTACTATAAATATAACTAAATATAT
>NZ_LBBT01000350.1 GCF_001006285.1 Paraclostridium benzoelyticum | reverse complement strand
AAATATATTCTTATTTTTCTTTAATTTTTTAAAATTAAAAAATATTTTTATAGTTCATGTGTTTCTATTATTATTAGCTTTAATTTGCTCTATAATTCACATTAAAATTATTACAGCTTTTATTCAAATAAAAAAGTGGATAAATCTTAAAAGATTATCCACTATTATGCATATATATCAGAAAACTCAACTTCAATTTTTTGCACGAAATTTGCTTTTAGATTACAGTCATCTATTAGTTCTAATTTGTGGCTGTATAAATTACATGGCATATTTATTATAAACTCACTACCTTGCCCTAGTTCACTCTCAACATCTATATTCCCACCATGTAACTCAACTAAAGACTTAACTAAAGACAGCCCTATCCCACTTCCAACTTTAGTATCTATACTTTCATGCTTAACTTGTTTAAATCTATCAAATACTTTGTATAAGTCTTTTTTAGGTATTCCGATTCCTTCATCTTTAACCCTTAATTGGAT
>NZ_LBBT01000349.1 GCF_001006285.1 Paraclostridium benzoelyticum | reverse complement strand
TAAATTTTATATCTAGAAAAAAATTTAAACTTCCATTAAATATATTTAGAGATACTTATACTATTTCTACCGAAGAAAATATATTGAATATATTTATAAATCTTAATAAGGGTATCGATAGCAATGGAAATACAATATTTTTTTATAAATTAGGATCTATAATTCCCATAAAGTTTAATAATGATTTTATAGTCGACAATATTAACGCATTATCTAAATTTTTAATTTCTAAAGAGTTATAAATATCATCTTTGCCTAAAAAAAAGAACTGTTGAAATATCAACAGTTCTTACTGGCGGAGAAGGAGGGATTCGAACCCTCGCACCGGTTAACCCAGCCTAATCCCTTAGCAGGGGATCCTCTTGAGCCACTTGAGTACTTCTCCGTATTCATTTTTACTATACTATGATTATATAAGTTTTTTTTTTTGATGTCAACGTTTTTTACAATTTTTTTTGATTCGACATAAAAATAAGGAGATTAACTCCTTATTTTGCTTACATATTCTTTTTAGCTTCTAATAGCATTTCATTTGATTTTTTTAAGTAATCAATTGCTTGTTCAATATTTTTAGCAGTTTCTTCTTTTCCCATTTCTCTAGCTTTTTCTGCCCACTCTCTAAATCCTTCTTCATGAGATTCATTGTGATTTACCCAATGAACAAGAAGTATGTTGAGAGTTTTTTCATCTTTATTTTCAGCTACAGCCGCACCTGAATGTTCTATATGCTCATGATCATGGTCGTGACCATGGTGGTTTCTTACACTAGTTTTATTAAATAGCATTTATAATCCCCCTTATTTTATATTAAATTCTTTTTTTATCACTTTTACTGCATCCTTTATCAACAGTGATAATGGTTTTCCTTCTAATCCCACCATTTCTACATCTTCTGGCATTATAGGAAGTAATATTTTTAAAGCTTCACTATCTGAGATTGCTTCACTAATTCTAGCGGTTACTTCACCCATCATTGCATTTGGTATAACTGCAGATACTGGCGCAACTACTATACTAGCTTTTTTTGTTGAAACTATTATAGCATTCTCTCCTGTAGCACCTTTATTAGCGTGTGCTTTCATCATTGAACTTGTTGCTATTGAGTTTGTCCCTAGTGCGTATATTTCTATGTACGATGGAAGTTCATCTCTAAGAGCTGATACAACTTGAGCTCCTATTCCGCCTCCCATTCCATCTATAACTGCTATTATCATATTTTCTTCCCCTCAATTACATTTTTATGTAAATTAAAATTTGTTTTATACTGATTCTTTGATTATTATTTTATGATCCATAAGTCTTATTTCTTTTATTTCCCCATCGATTATTTTTTGCTCTCCTAGTAAATCTGTTAAATATACTTTTCCTTCGTATGGGTCTACACTAACCACATTATCCATTACTCTTTCAAGATTGTTGTTTTTTAAAACATAAGCTGCTGATTCACACATAACATAATCCCCCTTAGTATATTAATTTTATACTCAATCAAAAAAAGATCCCTCCAAGGTATTTCAAAACCCTTAAAGAAATCTTCATGATTTCAAATAACTTTGTATATTTTGAGTATAACACCAAATTTTGGTTGAAGTCAATTCCTTTACTTATATAAATTATCTTTTATTTGTGTACTCATCTGAAGAATATTTACTATATAAACACTTGGCTAAATCTAGTTCATAATCTGTTAGCTCTTCCTCTTCAAACTCAACGTTAAAAGTCTTTGCCATTCCTCTTACAATGGATTTTTCGAGGCTGTTTATATCTATTTTTCTTCCTATTTCATTCTCAATACCACTTGCCTTACTTAACGTAAACTTCTTTGCTCTTTCTTTTATTTCCGGAGATTTGGTTTTTATAATTTCATACAAATCATCTATATTGAAATTCAATACAATAGACCCGTGTTGTAATATAACTCCATCATTTCTATGCTGTGCACTTCCTACAACTTTTTTATCATTTATAGTTATTTCATATGAAGCATGTGCATTAAAACACGCAGCTGAAAGCTTCTCTCTACTAATTTTTTCTCCCTTACTTAAATCATCAACCTCTATACCTTCAAGTTTTAATCCATTTGCAATTCCTTCACTTATGAACTTATATGAACTATTTATACTCTTATCCATCAGTTCATTGTCTTCTCCTACAATTATAGAATAAGTTAACTCATTTTGATGTAATACGGCTCTTCCACCTGTAACTCTTCTTACACAGTCTATATTTAACTCTTTGCATTTTTTTATATCTACTTCACTTTCAAACTTTTGAAAATATCCTATAGTTAAACAACTAGGATTCCAAGAATAAAACCTTAGTGTAGGCTTACATCTTCCTTCTTTATACGAAATAGTAATAGCTTCGTCTATAGCCATATTCATTGAGCCATCATAAGTTTTGTTTTTTATTACTCTCCACTTTTGCATAATTTTGCTTCCCCTATATCTAAGTTAATTTCTTTAATTGCTAGTTTAATTTCTTCTTTGCTTAACTTTCTTGAATAATTATATATTGTATGTCCTGGTCTCTCATTATAATATGGTCTATTGCAATTCTTACATCCTTTTATTTCAAATGGCTTTCCTTTTAATATATCCATCTTTATATATTCATCTATCTCTATTTCTTCTAGGTACCCATCTAATCCAAATTTAAAGTAATCTCCATTATACCCTTTATCCATCATATACGTCATAAGTTGAACTCTTCTATAACTCTCTATACTAGGTTGGCTTACATCTTCCATTTTAGTTCCCTTTACAGGTGTAAATGCAAATAAACTAATTGTTATATTATAACCTTTCAGAGTTTTATATAAATCATATATATCTTTGTGGATTTCTCCTAATCCTACGATTATATGCGTACTAATTCTATTTGGATATATAAGTCCTGCTTCTTTTATAAAATCTATTTTTTTATCAAAATTAGTTCCTTTTATCTTCTCATATAATTCCTTATTTGCAGCATCTATAGCTATACCTATTTTTTCAACTCCTAGATCAAAGAATTTTTCAATTTCATCCATATCTTCTAACTTGGCTGATAAAGATATAGGTATATTTAAATTAGAATTGACATATTTAACAAATTTTCTTACTTCATTAAGAGATTCTTCACTATCCATTGATTGTAAGCATATTCTTTTTATATTTTCTCCTTCATAGCTTTTAAAAGCATCTAAAATTTCTTCTTTTGTATATTCTGGCCATAAAACTCTAGACAGTTTATCTTTTCTACTATTACTTTCAATGGATTGTGAACAAAATGAACATCGATTATTACACTGATTTCCTATCATTATATAAGCAGTAGTAGGAGGTATGTCGCTTTGTCCTCTTTTTATACCAAGTTCTATTGCAGTTCCAATAGACAATCTAATCATAATATGCAACACTCCTTACTCTCTTTAATATCTAACTTCATTTCAAGTGCTAAGTTTTTACATGATCTTGACGGTAATACAATTTTATTTATTCCACATTCTATTGCTAATTTATCTAAATCACTTCTATATTTGCCCCTGGGCCTCATACAGCCTAAATTTATTTTAGTTTTTGGAAGCCTTATTCTCGCTTCACATAATACATCTATAACTTCATCTAAATTAGGTGGCTCTACATTTTCATACTCAGTATTTTTTGTAGGTATTAAAACTATAAAAGTTAATTGATCTGGCTGGTTTTTTTCAAGATAGTCTATAATCTCATATTCTCCTTTTACCTTTCCACCCTTTAGTCCTATGCATATATGTGGAGCTACCTTTGTGTATCTTTTTATATATTCATATGTAGCTATGTATTCTTCTCTGCTTTTATTAATTTTATATACTTCTTTTATAGTATCCTCATCAAATACAAGGTCAAATGATACATAATCTAAAAAATTGCAGACCAAATCTATATTTTCTTTATTCATAAGTCCTATATGTGAATTTAATTTATAGCCCTTTTGTTTTAAATTTTTTATAGTTTCTATATGACTATCTATAGGAACATCTCCATCTTGGCTGCATCCACCACTTAATAATATACTAGTTATATTTCTCTTTTTTATATCTTTTTCATATTCAGCTATAGGTGTCATGTTTTTTAAATAATGACCATTGCAATGAGCACATCCTAGACTACAGTTTGTATCTGTTATACTCACTGCTAAGGTTTGGGTTGGATATGCAAACTCAATATCATTTCCAAAGTTTTTAACTTTTGTATCATATGCTAAATTAATTTTTCGATTTAAATTCATAGATTTATTCTCCTAATATATTTTTAACTGAAGGAAATTGTTCTATATTTGTATGAGGTAAAAAACAAGCAGATATAAATTCATCCATATATGTAGGATATACGCTTAATTCTACATATGTTAATTGATCTCCTATTTCTTCTAACTTATCTTTCGCATCATTACTTATTAATGTTAAGTAAGAACCTATAAGAGAGCTATTACCTATATAGTCAAATTTATCTCTATCTATATCTGGTAATAAACCTATCATAATAGAATTTTCTATATCTAAGCTATTTCCAATACCTCCTGCAATTAAAACTTTATCTATTACACTAAAATCCATGCCCAAGCTTTCTATAAGTATAGATGCCCCTGAATATATAGCTCCTTTTGCTCTTATAAAATTATCTATATCTACTTCATTTACCGATATATCATTTTCTATATTGTACTCTTCCTTAAATGCAAGCACATACTCTCCTATATCATGTTCATTAAATCTTATACGTTTATTTTTTAATTCTTTATTAATCTTACCTCTTCTATCAACAATTCCGCTTATCATCATTTTACATATAATATCTATTATTCCTGAACCACAAACTCCAACTGGATTGCAATCTCCAATAATTTTTAATTTAGGATTTAAAGTATTTTTATCTATATCTACTTTCTCTATAGCTCCATTTGAAGCTCTCATACCACAACTTATTCCTCCACCTTCAAATGCGGGCCCTGCTGAGCATGCACAAGTCATCATATAGTCTTTATTTCCAAACACAATCTCTCCATTAGTTCCTAAGTCTATAAACAATACATTTTCTTCACTAGCCCATATTCCAGCAGATAATACCCCTGCTGTTATATCTCCACCAACATAACTAGCTACAGATGGTGCTAGATATACAGTAGCATCTTTATTTATATTTAATCCTATATCATGAGCACTTAAATTTGGAGATTTTACAAATGGAGGTATATAAGGTTCTTGTCTTAAAAAATCCGCATGTACTCCTAAAAATAAGCTACTCATTGTCGTATTACCTGCAACTACAAAATAACTTATATACTCTTTATCAATTTTATTTTTATTACACAACTTTTCTATTAGTGGGTTTATAGTTTCTTCTACTATTGCATGTTGTAGAAGTTTAATTCCATCCTTTTTAGTTGAGAATATTATCCTATTTATTACATCTGCCCCATATTTAATTTGGGCATTTCCTGATGACTCTTTTCCCATAATCTCATTATTTTTTAAATTAACTAAACAAACTACAACTGATGTAGTTCCTATATCAACAGCTATCCCATAAAATTCATCTTCTGTATTTCCATTATTAATATCAATCAAATAAACAATGTTATTTTTCAGTTCATAAGTTATAGTTACCTTAAAATTATTATCTCTAATTACTAAAGGGATTTTCCTAAGTAAATTCAAACTAAACTCTATATTTTCATATCCAAAATTATTTCTAATATGTCTTTGAATTCTATCTATATCACTTATATTATCATCTAAATTTGGCTCATCTATCTCTATATATTTTTTAAATATTTTTTTATTGAAATCTAATGAATTGATTTTTAATATGTTGATTGATTTATCAAATATTTTTTTATCTTTATTATTATCACTACCTTCAATTTTCATTTCATTCATAGATGTTGAAAGTTTTGAAGGAACTTCAATTTCTATATCTTCAATAACCTTACTTGCACACGAAAGAATATATCCTTGCTTTTTTTCTTCTTCATTTATGTGTATATTCATTTTAGAATCTACTTTACCATTTTTTAGTTTTACTTTACACTTTCCACATACCATACTTCCATTGCAAGGAGCATCGATAAATATATCATTTTCTCTAAGAACATCTAGTAAATTATCCTCTTTGTTACATTCAATCTCTTTTTTATGAGACAATATTTTTACTTTAACCATGCTAATCCCCCTTATTTAAAGTCACTAAGTTACAAAGTTATCCCCTAAATATATATTCTATGTAAACAATCATATTACCTTGATTTTTGTTTTATTTTTATCAAATTTTGAAATCAAAAAAGCTGTTCCAAGATCAATTGATTTTACAATTTCACTTGAAACAGCTTCTTGTTATTCCTCTATACTAGCTTCATACCCATCAGAGTTTATTAAACTATCTAACTCTTCTGGATCTGACATCTTTATTTTTATTATCCATGCATCATAAGCATCTTCATTTATAGCTTCTGGCTCATCTTCTAAATCTTCATTTATTTGTACAACTTCTCCAGATATAGGAGCTATTAAATCAGAAGCAACTTTTGATGATTCTACAACTCCAAAGTCACTACCTTTAGTTAATTCATCCTCTACTTCAGGCATCTCAACAAATAATATTTCACCTAATTGATCTTGAGCATAATCTGTTATTCCTATATAAGCATACTCTCCATCTATTTTTACCCATGTATGCTCTTTGCAGTATTTTAAACTTGGTATAACTTTCATTGTTTCACTCCTCAAATTTTATAAGATAATATTACATCACACATTCCATGCTTAAAGCCGGATGACCTTTTTCTTCTAGGTATTCTAATACTCCTTCAGAATCTGTAGATATAGTTTCATCACAAATCATATCTGTGAAGTTTTCTATTCCATGTAATTCCATCATTGCAGCATTTAACTTATCTGCAACATATTCTTTCAATTCTTTAGGCATCCATACTATTCTAGATGGTCCACCTTCTGCATAAGCAAATTTCTTAGAAGATATAAATTGTCTTCCGTGACCCATAAATCCTGGAGTTTGAACTCCTCCACCTGTCATTGAAGCAAGTTCTCCAAATGTCATACCAACAGGAGTCATCCCTGCAAATTCTCTATTTACTATAACAAATCCGTTAGCTTCTGGCATTATACCGCATATACATTCAAAACATCCACATGAAGTCATTGGATCTTCTAATATAGAGTACAATGTAACACTTTCAACCGCACCTTGAGATATAGCATTTACTTCATCATTTACTGATTGCCATACACCTTTCAAGTCATCTAAGCATTCACCTTTTATTATAGGTTGGCATGGTCCTGTTTTATCAAGTTCTTTTGTTGCTTTTGCATCTAGCCAACTAACAGCTCCACAAAGACCTAGTCTTTCAGGTGTTACAACACAAACATGTGCAGGTGCAAATGACTGACATAAATTACAAGTATAGAATTCATCAACACTTTCATCTACTAAAGAAGCTAATCTTTCATCTCTAGCAGTATATCTAGGAGTTGCATACTCTGATTTTAATTTAGCTACTTCTTCTGCATCTGTTATTAAAGTAACTTGGCACTTATCAACTACTGATTCAAATTCATCTAGCATCTTAGCATATATAACTTCTCCTATATGGTTTAGTCTGAATCCTTTTTCAACAGCATCTTTAGAGATTCTTACCCAAGTTATATCTCTTTGCCCAACATGCATTACACCTTCTATATAGTTTAAGAAGTAGTGTAATCTTCTTTCTAAAACTGGTTCAAAGTCTTCTTGCATATTCTTACCAGCTATATCAACTATAACTGCAAGAGGCAACCTTACAACTCCATTTACAGCTTCAACTTGATCTATATCACTACCTATAATTTCTATCTTGTGATCTTCAACTTCAGATAGCTCTTTCTTTCTAACTAACTCCCAAGCTTCTGTTCTGTTTCCACCAAATTCAGCAAGCATATCATTTTTTCTTATTCTTTCACCTTCAAATGCTGCTGCAAAAGAAACTGGTATTGGTATTTCAGTTATTTTTATTTTTATTCCTCTAGCTTCTAGAGATGTTGCTACAAACTTATCGTAATCTTTTTGAGTTAATAAGTTCATTGGAACTTCTAACACATCTTGATCTGTTATAACTGGGAACCCTAAAGCTATTGCTCCTGCTCCACAAGACACAACTAAATCAGTCAATGGTCCAAATGCATTTACAAATGCTGGAACTCTCTTAGCTGTATATTCTAGTAATCCAGTTAAATCTCCAGGAACTAATCCTCCAAATATTAGTGCTGCTCTTATGGCAACTGACACAACATGTATTACACTTGTTACATCATATCCTAGAGGTATGACTCTAAGCTCTAGACCCATTTTCACTCCAGCCTCAATAGCCTGATCTATAACTTTACCAACTAAGAATGTCAATAATCCTTTAGATTGATAGTCTTTTATTATCTTAGCTGCAGTTTCTGCATCTGGACATTCTCCAAGTACAACCGCAACCCCTGGTATATCTCCTGTAACTAATGGCACTCCAAGAGATCTTATTATAGGGTCTGTTATATGCCCTGCACATGGTTCACTATATGGAGCATCACTCATTGAGTATTTTATAGCTTCTATTACTTCTGCTGCTAAAGCTGTTGCTAATCCTGAATTAAATACATGTTCTAATAAATGAGTTTTATTTATTAAACTTTCAATAATTTCTAGTGCAGATTCTAAATCTCCTAAATTATTAATTTTCTTTCCTGTTGCAGCATATATGCAAGGAAGCGAATATGCCGTATCTGGGAATTCAACTTTATGGTCTTTACCATGTTTTTCTATAGCTTCATTAAGCAATCCTTTTGCAGCTTCTAATGCCTGCTCGGATCCATTAAAAACAGTACTGTACAAATTTTTCACTCTATTTCCCCCTTTTATATCTATACTATATATAAAATAAATACTTACTATACGTTATATGCAAATCCACCTTCATTTAATTCTAAATATGAGTCTGCATAAAGACTAGAATTTCTTATTATGTCACAAGATTTTATAGTTCTCATTAATTCTTCATCACATGGGTTTACTATAGCAGAGCTAAATCCATTTGCCATAGCCATAGCTGCGAATGCACTATCTAATATAGGTCTTACATGTTTAGGACATCCATTTGAAACATTTGATAATCCTCCAGTTGTTAAAAGTCCCATTTCAGTCATCATTTTTATAGCTTCTAAAACTTCCATTTGTTTATCTTGCATTCCTTTTATAACTAAGCATAGTGGATCAAATAACATATCTTCTGGTTCTAATCCTGCCATTAATCCTCTTTCTAATAATTCTTGGCAGTATGCCATACGCTCATCATTATCTCTAGGGATACCTTCTTTAGCACATAAAGCTATAACTTTAGCTTGGTATTCCCCTGCTAAATCTATTAACTCTATTCTTCCCCCCGCATCAGCTGAGTTTATTATAGGTTTACCATTATCTCTGTTATAAACTTTAAGTCCGGCTTCTATAGCGTTTCTATTTGCAGTATCTAAGGCTAATGGTACATTGTTAAATTCTGATTGAAGTAGTTGAACACCCCAAGTCATTATATCTGCTCCATCTCTTTCAGCTGGCCCTATGTTGAAATCTATGTAATGAGCTCCAGCGTCTAATTGTTCTTTAGCTCTTTTTAGTATTGGAGCTGGGTCTCTCTCTTCTAAAGCTTTTCTTATTGATGGCGATATACAGTGTATTCTTTCTCCTATTATCATAAATTTTTCCATGTGATTTGTTCCCCCTATTAAATATAGTTTATTGAATTTAAGCCATAGCAGTTTCTTTATTGGCTTTATATTCTCTTAAGAATTTTGGTAATTCCATTGATTCCTCTGTTCCAATTACTACATTCCATCCTGGTAAATTATCTTCTATATCTCCTTTTAATACTGCTACTTTACCTGGTATTATTAAATCTCTATTCTTAGTTTTTTCTGCTACTCCGATTTCTTTTATAAAGTTAGCTATAGAACTTCCTCCAAACTTACCTGCCGCCCATGCAGTTAAAACTGAATATCCTCCTGCATCTGGTATTGCTAACCATACAGGTACTTTAGATCTTTCTATCTCTCCCGCGATTATGAAGTAAGTTAGTGCAAAGTCAACTGTAACTAAAACTGGTGAATTTTCATCTGGATTGTTTATAGGATATAATTTAGTTTCTACTCTCATTGGTCTTTGTGGATCTGTGTATATATTTTGTCTAAGTGCAAATAAAGGTAAAGCTTTTGCATAATTTATATCATCTAATACTATTATAGATCCATATTTAACTGTGAATATTGAAGATATAGCAACTTCCATATTAGGATCATTTTTAGCTAATTTATTTGCAAATACTAATGATGGGTATCCAAATGTTCTATCTTGTTCTTTTAAAGATATTCTTCTTATTTGAACTACATTTGTAAATGTGTCTTTCATTGTTTCTCCAGTTGCATCTAATAAAAGTTCTTTATATCCTAAAGCTTGTATAGCTTCTGTTGTAGAGTATAATTCTTCTAAATTAGATGCATTTACACCTAATACTAACTTATCATTTTTAACTAATTCAACTATCTCTTTGTAGTTATCTTTATTTGCTCCATAAACTACTGGATTTTCGCCTTTTAATAATTCTAGAGCTTCCTTAGCTACTTGAGCATCTTCACATATTATCATGTATGCTAAAGTTAAATTACTTTGTTTAACTTTATTTATTAAATTTAAATATGATTCTTTATTTGAAGTATATCTTAAAGCCGCTATCTCTACTTTCATTTCTTCACCTATTCTTATGTAGTTTACAGCTTTTATATTTTCTAATTTAGAATTTATTTCATCTTCTGTCATGCAGTCACAAAATTCTACTGCAAATCTATTTTTATTTAAAAAAGTTTTTTCATGTCTAAATAATACAGTTTCTCCACCTAAATCATATTGTGCTTCTCCTACTCCAATTTTTAAACTTTTCATAAGTGGAGCAGTAGCTTCTGATAATTTATCTAAAGCTTCCTGAGCCATATGAGGGCATTTTCCTATTTCACACGCCCCTGATGCAACTTTCATACAAAACGCCATACAAGTTGGAAAACCACAATCCTTACAATTTTTCTTTGGTGTTAATTTAAATATATCTAAAGCTTTTAAAGCCATATTATTCTCCCCCTAACCTTTTAACTTATTATGCTAATTCGCTAATTAAAGTTTTTATAGTTTCTACAGATTTTGGATGACGAAGCACTACTGCATTTGATCCTCCAGCTAAAGCACTTGATGCTGTTGAAATTTCCATAGATATTCCTCTTTCTTCCGGACAACCCCATGCTGGTTCATCTTCTATACTTGCAACAGACTCTTTTACATTCCAACTTTCAAAGCAAACCGGTGTTATTATTGGCATTTGTAATGTTTTATCATTTTGACCAAGTGCTGCAAGTCTAATTCTATCCATTGTAGATGCAACGTATTCATATCCATATCCAGCTGCTGAACATCCAACGTTCATAACTATATTTTCTTGCTTAACCCCTAATTGAGTTAGTAAAACATTTAATTGTTTAGCTAAGTTTATATCAACTGAAGATTCGGCTCCTACTTTATGCCCATAAGCCATTCCAGCTGCAGCCCCTACTCCTTTATAGTTTTCTTCTGTAGCTGACATAAATAAGCAATTATATCCATCTATAGCTTGAGCCACTTTTTCAAATACCTTTGCATCTTTTTCATGATTTCCACATCCTGCTATTACTATTGGCAATGATACATTTTCTAAAACTTTTTTAGCAACTTCTGCACATTCTTCAGGAGTTTTGTCTAATCCATTAGGATCTGCACCCTCTAATCTTAAACATATAAAATCAGGTTCTATTTTTTCTTCTATATACTTAGCCCATTTAACACTATCATTAGCTACATCTTCATATAAGTTTTTAATTTCACTAGTCCAGTTTTCTGGATATACATCTAGCATTTCTACACCAATTTTTTGTGTATTTGCTTGATCTCCATCAAAGTTATAAAAAGGAAGTATGTTTTCTCCTCCTATTTTTATAGCTCTTTCCCCTGAACCTATTTCAACCTCTGATATTTTCCCAGAGTATTTTTGAACAGACATCTTAAATGCCATATTTTTTTCCCCCTTAGTCTAATTTAATTCTAATTTAGATATAATATCTTTAATAGCGATTTTTGACTTAGCATCTTCAGGTAAATTTATTAAAGGTATACCTGAAGAATCATATTCATATATCATATCATCTAAAGGTACAACACCTAAAAGATCTAATTTATGCTTCTCTATTTCCTCTTTTACACCATCATTTAAAATTCCATTTGGAACTTTATTTACTACTAACTGCATATCTCCTACATTTAAGTTTAACTCTCTAGCTAAATCTCTTATTCTTGCAACTGCTTGGATACTACGTCTTGAACAGTCACTAACTAAAAGTAATTTATCTATATGTTTAGTAGTTTTTCTACTTAAATGTTCCATACCAGCTTCGTTATCTATAACTAGGTAATCATAGCTATCTGAAAGTTTATCTGTTTGCTCTCTTAAAATTCCATTTACATAACAGTAGCACCCTTCTCCTTCAGACCTTCCCATAACTATCAAATCATATCCCGGCCCTTCTGCTACAGAAGTATTCAGTCTATATTGTAAGTATTGAGCTTTAGTCATACCTCCTGGAAATGCATTACCTTGTTTTTCTCTTTGGTTTATTTCTTCTCTTATTTGACCTAATGTTACATCTATATCTAATCCTAGTACTTCATTTATATTAGCATTTGCATCTGCATCAACTACTAATATTGGCCCCTTATTTTCTTTTACTAAGCAGTTTATTAGAAGGCCTGTGAGACTCGTCTTTCCAGTTCCACCTTTTCCTGCCACTGCAATATTAAATCCCATAAGATTTCCCCCTTTGTTTGTCTAAATAGAACTTATTTATTCTATTTATGCTTTTGCTAATTTAGGAGCTGCATGCACACATTCACCATGAACATCATGAAGTGCTTCCATTATTCCTTCTGATAATGTAGGATGTGCATGTATAACATCCCCTACTTCCTCAACTGTTAATCCTAAGTGAACTGCTAAAGATAGTTCTGTTAATAAATCAGTTGCATGAGGTCCTACTATAGACGCTCCTATTATTTTGTCATTTTTATCTGCTAATATTTTAATGAAACCTTGGAAATGTCCTATTGCCTGAGCTTTTCCTAGTGCTCTAAAATCGAATTGTCCTGTATTATACTCTATACCATTTTCTTGAAGCTCTTTTTCAGTTTTACCTGCTCCTGCAACTTCTGGTTCAGTATATACACATCTTGGAACTGCTGCATAATTTACAGTCTTTGAATTGCCACAAACAGCATTTTGTGCTGCTACTAATCCTTCCTTTGATGCTACATGCGCTAAAAATGGTGTGTTTATTATATCACCAATTGCATATATACCTTTAACGTTAGTTTCTAAATTTTCATTCACTATAACCTTGCCTCTATCTAGTTGTATTCCTATATCTTCTATTCCCGAATTATCAAGATAAGGTTTTCTTCCTATCGATAGTAAGGCTTTTTCAGCTTTAACTTCTTTCCCATTAGACAGAGTTGCTACGACCTCATTGTCAACTATTTCACATTTTTCGATCTTAACCCCTGTCATCACCTTAATTTTATCTTTTTTAAATTGCCTTTGCAACTGTTTAGCAACATCTTTATCCTCAAGTGGAAGTAATTGATCAAACATTTCTACAATAGTTACTTCCGTTCCTAAAGTTCTAAAAAATTGACCAAATTCACATCCTATAACTCCTCCACCAACGATTAACAATGACTTAGGAGCATGCTTTAGATTTAATGCTTCATCACTAGTTATAATATTATCTCCATCATAAGGAAACATCGGTAGTATAACTGGCTGAGATCCATTTGCAAGTATTATTTTGTCAGCCTCTACTAATTCTTTACTTCCATCTTCTTTATTAACTTCTACTTTATTTGTACCTACTAATTTACCAAATCCATTAACTAATTTAATTCCTCTTTTTTCAAATAAAAATTCTATTCCGCTAATTAATTGACTTACTACTTTATTTTTTCTATTCATTATGTCATCAAAATTGGCTTCTACTTCTCCATTTATATGTATTCCAAAACCTTTAGCTTCTTTTATAGATGATATTAATGATGATGATGCTAATAATGCTTTTGTCGGTATACATCCTACGTTTAAGCAAGTTCCTCCAACTTTTCTTTTTTCTATAACTGTAACTTCAGCCCCAAGCATAGCAGCTTTTATAGCAGCTACATAACCACCTGGTCCTCCTCCGATTACCGCTACTTTCATTTCTCAATCCCCCTATGAAATTTATAATTTTGCTGCATCTAAAATTGCTGGAACATTTTCTTCTGATCCAATTGCCATTATATGCACTCCATCACATAAATCTTCATCTCTTAATTGTTGAATTAATTCTCCTGCTATTTTTATTCCTTCACTTGCCCAGTTTTCTTTTCCTACTGATCTTAATCTATCTATAAGCTCCTCTGGAACATATATTCCTGGAACATTCTCATTCATAAACTTAGCCATTCCTGGAGATTTTAATGGAATTATACCTGCCAAAATCTTAGTATTCATTTCCTTTGTATGCTCTTTAAATTCTCTCATTGTATCTATATCATATACAGCTTGAGTTTGAAAAAACTTAGCTCCTGCATTTATTTTCTTTTTCATTTTTAATAATTGTATTTCAATAGGTGTGTATCGAGGTGTCACGGATGCTCCCAAATAAAATTCTGGTGATCCTTTTAATTGATTGCCTACCATATCTGTCCCTTCCGAAAGTTTCTGTGCTGTTTGTAAAATACCAACACAATCTAAGTCAAATACAGGTTTAGCTTGAGGATGATCTCCTACTATGGTGTGGTCGCCTGTTAATGCTAGCATGTTTTCTATTCCAAACACACCAGCTGATAATAATTCTCCTTGAATTGCAATTCTATTTCTATCTCTTCCAGTTACTTGTAGAACTGGTTCTAATCCTTCATCTTTCAACAATTTACATGTAGTAAGTGAAGTTGTTCTCATTACTGCAGATTGAAAATCTGTTACATTAACAGCATGTACTCTTCCTTTAACAGCTTTTGCACACTCTACTAAGCGTGATAAGTCTATTCCCTTTGGAGGAGCCATCTCAGCAGTTATTGCAAACTTACCGCTTTCTAAAGCTTCTCTTAATAAGCTCATTGTTTATCCCCCTTCAACCTTTTAAAACTATTTAAGCATTTGCCATAGCTTCTTTTTTCTTTAAACTTAAGCTACGTGGATTACACGCTTTTGAATAATCTTTTGGCTCTTTTACCTCTAATAGGTTATCCAGTTGATTTATTGCTTTTAATCTATTGTATATAAGAACCCAAGCACAATCATTTTCAGGATTCACTTCACATTTTCCATCTCGTGCTCCACCGCAAGCTCCATTTAATAATCCTTTAGCACACATAGTAACCGGACATATTCCTCCAGTCCATGCAAGTTCACAAGAGCCACATGCTTTACATGCTTCCTCAAACTCTCCAACTCTTTTAACTTCACCTATAAATAAAGTGTCATTTGCTGGATATACTGGTTTATCTTTTATATTTTTAACCACTGTTTGAGTTCCATCTCCACAAGCTAAGGACAATATAGCATCAGCTTCTTTTATCTCAGATTTCAACTCTTTCAAGTCTTTCTTTGATTTTAAAAGATTACATGCAGGGTCTAATACTTTATATCCTAAAACTTCTTTTCCTTCAGCCTCTAATAAGTCTTTCATCTTTAAAATTTCTGTTTCTCCACCACTTTTACAAGTAGATGCACATAGATTACATCCTACTAAAACTAGTTTTTTAGCATCTTTGACATAACCTAAAATCTCTTCAAATGGCTTATTTTCAGAAATTATCATCTCTATTCCCCCTTGAAAACCCCCATTTATTTTTTGTTTTGTAACTTGCAAGCTTTAATGATATTAGTAGCTAATATAGAAGTTGTTACAGCTCCTACTCCTCCTGGTACTGGTGTTATCATAGAAACTTTATCTAATACATCTTCCATATCAACATCTCCACATAAATTACCTTGATCGTCTACATTTACACCTACATCTATTACTATTGCTCCATCTTTTACATAGTTCTTTTTAACCATTTTAGCTTTTCCGACTGCTGCTACTAATATATCAGCTTGAGATGCTATTTCTGGTAAATTTCTAGTTTTAGAATGACATATATTAACAGTTGCATTTTCATTTAATAAAAGCATTGATAGTGGCTTTCCAACTACCATAGATCTTCCTAAAACAACAATATTTGCACCAGTTAAGCTTATACCGTAGTGTTTTAATATTTCTATAACTGCCGTTGGTGTACATGGTGGATATCCAGTTTTATCATTTTCTACTATTTTAGCTGTGTTTATAGGATTAAAACAGTCTATATCTTTTTTAGGACTTATCTCATATTTTATTTCATCTTCACTTAAATGATCTGGAAGTGGTCTAAATGTTAAAATCCCATTAACTTTATCATCTTCATTTAATTTATGCACAGCCTTTATAAATTCCTCTTGGCTTATATTCTCCTCTAACTCTACTACTTCCGTTTCAATTCCTATGTTTTGGCATCTTTTAAGTGCTCCTCTTTCATAGGCTAGATCATCAGGTCTTTCACCTACTCTAACTATTGCTAACTTAGGGTTTATACCTATTTCATTTAAGCTTTTAACTTCTTTTTTTAAATCTTCACTTATCTTATCTGCCACAGGCTTACCTTTTATTATTTGTGATTTTAAATTAGTTTCGTTCATCTTTTTGTTGCCCCCTATATCTTATTTCATAAAATTTCAAATTAAAAATACATAAAGTTTATTTGTTTAAAGCTAATTCAACCTTTTTATAAACTTCATCACAAATTCTAACTCCATCTTCAACAAGTTGATTGACTTCATTTCTTACAGTCTCAACATATTGTCCATCTTTTATAGAATTTATATTTATAAAAACATTTAATTGTCCACTAAGAATTGCAGCTCTTAGACATTGTACTCCAACACCAACATCACTTATTGCTAGCCTTGATCCTTTGTCTACCAAATCTTCGTGTAGTTTTATAGCTTCATAACATACCTTTACTATCTTTATTGGTACTTCACATGCTGTCTTAAGGGCACTTTCCATAGTGTCATTTTTTACCTTTTTCTCTTCTTCTGTAGAACTAGGTAACCCGTAAGCTTTTGATAAAGGAAGAAAACACTCTGCATCTTCATCTATCATATCTAGTAATTCTTTTTCTAAAATTCTAGCTTTTTCTAATATACATTTTACACTTTCTTCATATTCAGCATATTTTTTCTTTCCTATAGTTAAATTACATACCATACTACCTAATGCAATCCCTATAGATCCAGTTAAAGCTGCTGCTCCACCTCCACCTGGAACTGCTGATTTTGAAGCTAGTACATCTACAAACTCTATACAACTTTTTTGTGCTATCTTCATACTTATCTCCCTATAAAAATTAATTTATTAAAAAATTATACTAGGTAGCTAAATAGGAAATATAGTTTCTGCCGTAACACTTTAAAGCATATCTTTTCAGTGCTTTATTAGTAGGAATTAACTATATTTCCTACAAGCCCCTTCATAAATTTTAAGTTAATCAAAAATATTTCATATAGTAGGGAAGTAGTAAATATAGTTTTTTTGTATAAAAATCAACTATATTTACTACACCTATCCATCTAGAATAATCCTGATATTACTCCATTTTCATCAACATCTATTCTTTCTGCTGCTGGAACTTTTGGAAGTCCTGGCATTTTCATTATTTCACCAGTAAGAGCAACTATAAATCCAGCACCTGCAGATACTGTTAATTGTCTAACTGTTATTCTAAATCCAGTAGGTCTTCCTAATTTTGTTTGATCATCTGTTAAAGAATATTGAGTTTTAGCCATGCATATTGGTAATTTACTAAAACCTAGCTTTTCTAAATTTGCTATCTCTTTTTCTGCTGCTGGAGCAAAATCTACTCCATCAGCTCCATATATTTTAGTAGCTATTGCTTCTATTTTTTCTTTTATAGACAAATCATCTTCATAACAGAATTTAAAGTTATTTTCTTCTTCATCTAATAATCTTAAAACTTCTTTAGCTACTGCAATTCCACCTTCTCCACCTTTTGCCCAAACTTCAGAAAGCGCAACATTAACACCTAACTCTTTACACTTATCTTCTACTAATTTAAGCTCTGCTTCAGTATCAAGTGGGAATCTATTTATAGCTACAACTGCAGGAAGACCATATACTTTTGTTATATTCTCAACATGTTTTAATAAGTTTGGTAAACCTGCTTCTAAAGCTTCTAAGTTTTCTTCATTTAATTTATCTTTTGCTACACCGCCATTGTATTTCAATGCTCTAACTGTAGCAACTATTATAACTGCATCTGGTTTTAAGTCTGCCATTCTACATTTTATATCTAAGAATTTTTCAGCACCTAAATCAGCCCCAAATCCAGCCTCTGTTACAACATAATCTGCAAAATGCATAGCCATCTTAGTTGCTATTACAGAGTTACATCCATGAGCTATATTTGCAAATGGACCACCATGAACAAATGAAGGAGTTCCTTCTAATGTTTGAACTAAATTTGGTTTTAATGCATCTTTTAGTAATGCTGCCATTGCACCATTTGCATTTAATTGTCTAGCTGTTACTGGTTCATTATTGTATGTGTATCCAACTATAATATTTCCTAATCTTTCTTTTAAATCTATTATGTCATTTGCTAAACAAAATGCTGCCATTATTTCAGATGCAACAGTTATATCAAATCCATCTTCTCTAGGAACACCATGTGCTTTTCCACCTAGTCCATCAGTTATATTTCTTAACTGTCTGTCGTTCATATCAACACATCTTCTCCAAGTTATTCTTCTTGGATCTATGCCTAGAGCATTCCCTTGATGCATATGGTTATCTAACATAGCTGCTAATAAGTTATTTGCAGCTCCTATCGCATGGAAATCTCCAGTAAAGTGTAGATTTATATCTTCCATAGGTATAACTTGAGCATACCCACCCCCAGCAGCTCCACCTTTAACTCCAAATACCGGACCTAAAGACGGCTCTCTTAAAGCAACTAAAACATTTTTATCTAATTTAGCAAATGCATCTGCTACTCCTATAGTAGTTGTAGTTTTTCCTTCTCCAGCTGGAGTAGGGTTTATAGCAGTAGTTAATATTAACTTAGATTTTGTACTTTTGCTATCTTTCTTTAATAAGTTATAATCAACCTTTGCCTTATATTTTCCATAAAGCTCTACTTCATCATCAGTTAAACCTAATTTTTTAGCTATTTCCCTTATATCTTGAGGTTTTGCCTCTTGAGCAATTTCTATATCTGACTTAAATCCCATAACTAAATCTCCTCTCACTTTACTTCATTATATTTATTATACTAATATCTTAAGAATTCGTCATTAATCTATTTTTTATTTTGACGATTTGATCTTTAGTATCTAAGCTAACATCGTATGGAGATTTGCTTGCTCTATCAGAGTCTATAACATCTTGATTGTAGTAAATAAAGCCTAGCAATTCGCCATCCTGTAAATTACTAGTCACAAAGTCTTCATCTGACTTATTTCTAATTTTATTCCCTACTACAAAAACTTTTTTTACACCTATATCGTTACCTAGTTTTTTTACTTTTCTATAAGTTTGTAAACTTCTTTCTCCTGGTTCAACAACAACTATAAAGGCATCCACTCCTTGTGCTGTTCCTCTTCCTAAATGTTCTATGCCCGCTTCCATATCCATTATTACTACATCTTTATTTTGTAGTATCAAATGAGAACATAATCTTTTTAATAAAACATGTTCTGGACATACACATCCCGATCCTCCAGAATCAACAGTTCCTAAAGTAAGTAACCTTACATTGTTGTATTCCTTACAGTATAAGTCTGGAATATCATCTACTTTAGGATTCATTTTAAACATTTTTCCAAAGCTTTGAGCTTCAGCTCCTGTTCTTTCAGAAACTAATTTTTTCATTTCTGAAATAGGAGTTATCGATTCTGAAATTTCAGTTGGAAAACCTAATGCTAAACCTAAGTTTGCATCTGGATCTGCATCAACTGCTACAACTCTATATCCTTCATCAGCAAATGTTCTTGATAACATTGAAGAAAAAGTTGTTTTTCCTACTCCACCTTTACCTGTTATTGCTATTTTCATATCTCTCTCCCTCTGTCATTAGTTTATTTTTTATTTTTTAAGCTTCTGCTGTAACTTTTTTATTATTTTTCTCGTATACTACCTCTTCAAAATGAGGGCGTTTAGATTCTATATTGTTTACTATTGCACTTGCTAACTCTTGTGGATTTTCATGTACTGCAAATTTAGCTCCTACATGCTCAGTAATTGTATTAGTTAATTTTTCTACCATATTAGCAGAACCACCAACAGGAGGCATAACACCTAAGAATGTATCTATTCCTGAAGATACAACGTATGAAGCTATTGCAACAGCTTTTTCTGACATCCACTCTGGTGCAACCCCAGCTACTGGAAGATCATTCATATCTAAATCTAAATAGCTAGCACAAGCTGCTACAACTTCTAATATACGACTTATATCTACACATGAACCCATGTGAAGAACTGGTGGTATATCTGCTAATTCACAAACTGTAGCTAATCCTTTACCTGCTAATTTTCTAGCATCTTTACTTAATAAACCATGTTTAGCTGCTGCTTGAGCTGCACATCCTGTTGCAACTACTATTATGTCATTTTTTATTAATTCCTTCATTACAGTTATGTGACCTTCATCACCTACTGTTTTAGGGTTATTACATCCCACTATACCAACTGCCCCTCTTAAAACTCCAGATTTTAGACAGTCTACTAATGGTTTTATAGTTCCTGGTTCATCTATTTGTGAGTTCACAACTCTATCTAATTGAGATAATATAGCTTCTATACTATATCCAACCGTTGCGAACGATTTCCCCTCTGGTATAAATACTTTTTCTGCTTTTCTATTTTTATAGTTTAATATAGCTTCTTTTACTATACCTTTTGCTGATTCTAATGCTTCTTCTTCGTTGAATTCTATGTGAGTTGCTCCTGTGATTTTTGCTTTTGGTGATGTTGTTATGAATTTAGTGTGATAGCAATCTGATAATGATGCTAGTGCTGGGAATATACATTGAACGTCTACTATAACAGCTTCAACTGCTCCAGTTAAAATTGCCAATTCTTGTTGATGGAAGTTTCCAGCCATCTTAACTCCATGTCTCATAGTAACCTCATTAGCTGTACAGCACATTCCTGCTAAGTTAATGCCTTCAGCTCCAACCTCTTTTGCTAAAGCTATCATTTCTGGATCTTCTGCAGCTAATACTACCATCTCTGATAGTGAAGGTTCATGACCATGTAATATTATATTTACTTTATTATTTTCTAATACTCCTAAGTTTGCTTCTGTTTCTCTTGGTATAGGTGTTCCAAATAAGATATCACTAAAACGTGTTCCTATCATAGATCCACCCCAACCATCTGCTAAAGATGTTCTCATACTCATATGTATTAAACTATCTAAGTCTGATGTACAGCCTATATGAGTAGAGTGCATTATTGTTACAATCTCTCTATCTATAGCTCTTGGTTTAATTTTATATTTTTCCCAAACTTCTTGTCTTTGTTTAGGTGCTCTTTCTAAGAACCTTAATGTTCCATGAGGTTTCCCAAATTCCATTAAAGCTACATCTGCTACCTCATGAGCTATATCATATATATCTCTATCTTCTGTAGCAACTCCCCATTCTGTTGCTAAATCTAATAGTTTTTTTTCATCTCTTATTTTATAATTTCCATCTGGGCTAGCAAGTGCCATTGTGTGTGCTATATCTCTTGCATGGTCAGAGTGAGCTGCTGCCCCTCCAGCTACCATTCTTGCAAAGTTTCTTCCAACTATAGTGTCTGCATCTGCTCCACATATACCTCTTGGTGTTTTTGGAGTTATTCTACAAGGTCCCATTGCACATATTCTACAACAATTTCCTTGTAATCCAAATCCACAGGCAGCTTTCATAGCAGCCTTTCTATCAAACGCTGTTTCTACACCATCTTTTTTAGCCTTCTCCAACATAAGCTGAGTATTCAAATCAATTGACCATATTTTTTCACTCATATATCTATCCCCTTTTTATAAATTTAATTAAGAGAAGTATTTTATTTTGTATAAGCTACATTCATTGCCGCATTTTATATTTATTAATTACCTAAATTATAGCAATTATATAATATACTTTCACTATAATTTAGGTAATTTTTTAACAGTTTTTGTATATTATCTAGCTTTCATAGCTATTAATGCCCCATATGCTATAGAGTATAGTTTTGATTCATGACTGTCAGCCCTTGAAACAAGTACAATTGGGCTTTTAGCTCCCATTATAACTCCTGCAGATTTCGCATTTGCGAAATATGTTAAAGATTTTCCTATTCCATTTCCAACTTCTATTGTAGGTACTAAAATTACATCTACATCTCCTGAAACTTTGCTTTCAAAACCTTTTACTTTAGATGCTTCTTGCGATACAGCTAAGTCAAATGCTAAAGGTCCTTCCAGTATAACATTTGATCCAAATATTCCAGCTTCACTTTCATCTTGCAATTTCTTAGCATCTATAGTTGCTTGCATTTTTTCATTTACTTTTTCTTTTGCAGCTAATGCTGCAATTTTTATATTATCAATATTAAGCGATTTGCAAGCTTTTATTGCATTTAAAACAATTTTTTCTTTTTGTTCATAATTAGGACTTATATTCATACCTCCGTCAGTTAGTATCAATAATTTGTGATAGTTTGGAACTTCATATATCATTACATGACTTAATAAACTATCAGTTCTTAATCCATACTCTTTGTTTAAAACTTGTTTTAACAGTATAGATGTATCCAATAATCCTTTCATTAAAAAATCTGCCTTTTTGCTACTTACTAATTTAACTGCAATTTCTGCACATTCTTCGTAGCTTTCAGCCTCAATCATTTGAGTTTTTTCCAAATTTAAACTTAGATCTTTAGCTATTAACTTTATCTTTTCTAAATTTCCTATTAAAATCGGATCTATTATATTCATATTCATTGCATCTAAAACAGCATGTAAAACTTCTTCATCTTGGGCTGCTGCTACTGCCAATTTAACCTTTTTATTTACCTTTAACTCCTTTATTATGTCTTCTAAGTTGTTGATCATTGTGACTCCTCCCTTATATCTTTACTTTTGCCCTCTTATAAATATGTGTATAAATTTTTAAAGCTACATTTAATCTATTTGACATCGCTTTATTTACTCCTTTTAATAATATAATATAAATAAAAAAAGCTATAAAGATTTATTCTTTATAGCTTTTTTTATTTATATTATCTAAATTTATTTAACTCTCTTAAACAAGCAAGAGTAACTTCATCTTGTGAATCTATTTCATATGCTCTTTCTATGTAGTAAGTAGCATTATCTAAGTCTCCATCATTTAAGTATGCCATCCCTAGATTACAAAGTATTTCTGGATCCTCTTTCTTTAATTTAGCCGCTTTTTCAAAGTACTCTATAGCACCTTTCATATTATAACTAGACGCTTCACAAAGACCTAATTCAACTAAAGTATCTACTTGGTTTGGCCTTATTATAAGTATTTTTTCAAAATACTTTTTAGCTTGTCCTATATCATTCATATTTCTATAAGCTAACCCTATCATAAATAATAAATTCCACCAATCACCATGCTCATCAGCTAATGGTAATAATTTTTCTAAAGCTTCTTCATTTTTACCTTGGAATACTAAATTATATCCTTCTTCATATCGAACTTTAAAATCCATTTTCCCTAATATTTCTTGTATCTCAGCCATAAAGTCTTCAGGCAATCCTAATTTTATAGCTTCTTCCCAGGTAACCTTAGTTTTTATATATTGATTTTGGTTGTAATAATGATACCCTAAATGGTAATGAGCAAGTGCAAATGATTCATCTAAATCTCTAACTTTCTCTAAAGCTTCTATTGCATCTAATAAGAATGCTTCCATAGGCTTTTCATCACCATTTTTTTGATGGTTTTTAGCTAACTCTTGACATACTATTGCATAGTGATACAGTGAATTGATATCTTCTGGGTATAAAGTTGCACTACACTTTAGATATATTAGAGAATCTGTATAATCTCCAACTTCAAAATACTTTCTAGACATATAGCCCATATATGCTTTTAAATCTAGATCTAAATTTTCTTCAATAGCTTTAAGAAACTTTTTATATTCATCATTATATTTAAAGTTGCTATCAATTCCCATTATGTATATCATTGCATCGGCAATAGACATAGAACTTAATCCATCTTGAGCTGTGTTAGTTTTTATTCCTTTAACTAATACATCATTTTTTATGGGAACATCTAAACCACCTTGAGGAAATGTATATCCTTTTAAATTAAAGTCTGCTCCATTTTTGATTTTTAAAAATGCTAATTCCTCAGCTTTTTTTAATATATATTTTTCAACTCTAAACTTCATATTGACCTCCTATATTTCTACTGTGTATGATTTAGATTTCTCAAACACCTTTTTATCATCATAAACAAATAACACAATACTCTCTTTTTTCTCTAAATCAGCATTTATATTTTCTTTTAGTTTTAATATATCAAACTTAAAAGGCTCAAAGTGTACATGCTTTATTATTTGCTTAGCAGGAGTATTTTCAAATCTAGGTATATATTTTAATATATTTTCTTCGTTTTGTAAAAATAAATGGCATCTATTTTTAAAATCTTCAACTTCTATCTTACTCATGAATCCTGGTACATTAGATGTCTTTCCTAAAGATATATAGTCATATTTTATAATTTCAGTAAATAGTTCTGTATTCTTATTGATTTTTTCAGTGTAAAAATCTAATAATATTTTATATAATTGATTTTTACCTTGAGACATATTAAAGTATCCATTTTTATCAAAGTAAGTTGCAAAATCTTCAAAGAACTTAAATGGACTTTCTTTGTAGTAATTATGAATTGTATATCTCATTGAAAGAACAAAGTTCTTTGAATTAAAATATCTTTCTAATATTTCTTCTATGTCCTTTAATTTTAAAATTTCATTATATTTTATATATTTGTTATATAAAACCTCATAAGGTGGATAATCCTTGTATCTAAATTCATGATCATCTGCATTATTTCTTATTCCCGTTCCTTTTATCATCTTTAAAAACCCTAATTGCAGGTGTTCTATACCTAGGTTAAAAACATCATTGAATGAGTTCTCAAAACTATTGTAATCTTCATATGGTAATCCAGCTATTAAATCTAAATGTTGATGTATATTTCTGTATGAAGCTATTTTTTGAACTACATAAGAAAGCTTGCTAAAGTCATCTCTTCTTCCTACAGCTTCTAATACTTTCTCATTTGTAGTTTGTACTCCAATCTCAAATTGAAATAAACCTTCTTTACATCCTTTTAAAAACTCTAGCATATCTTCAGTTAATAAATGTGCCGTAACTTCAAAATGATATGTTGTGTAATCATTGTCATTTTCCATTAAAAACTTCATTATTTCCATTGCAAATTTTTTATTTGCATTGAAAGTTCTATCTATAAATTTTATTTGAGATACTTTAGCATCTATAAGTGCCTTTAAATCGCTTTTTACTCTATCTATGCTAAAATATCTAAGCCCTTGTAATGTAGAAGATAAGCAATATTGACAGTTAAAAGGACATCCTCTAGATGTTTCATAATACACTATTCTATTTTCATATTCTGCTTTATTTAAATCTACATAAGGACTAGGTATTATGTCTAAGTTTTCTATGTCTTTCATAGGTTTGTTTTTTACTACCTCTCCATTATTCCTATAAACAAGACCATCTACATCCTTTATATCAATCTCTCCTTTTAGAGATTTTACAAAGTCTCTAAATACAAGTTCTCCTTCTCCATAAAGTATGTAATCTACAAAATCATATTTTTTCATAGACTCTTCGCTATCATAAGTTACTTCAGGTCCACCTAATGCAATTTTAACGCTTTTATTCACCTTTTTTAGGTTATTACATATTTTTACTATATCATTTACATTCCATATATAAGTTGAGAATAATATTACATCATAATTATTAGAATATATATCTTTTAGTATGAAATCTAATTCGTTATTTATTGTATATTCTCTTATATCTACATCTATATCTTCAATATCTTTAACCATTTGGTTTAAATATCTTATCGCTAAATTTGTATGTATAAATTTTGAATTTAATGTTGTTAAAAGTATTTTCAACTAAATCACCTCTTTTTTAATTTTATTAGCTATAATTACCTATTTTTTGTTAAAATATTACATGTACTATTTTTTCTAACATTATGTATAAAAAGAAGGTTTTTTTATATTATTGTAGAATTATATCATATTATAAATTTCTTAAATCACTAAATTATATATGAAAGGAAGTATTGTATGAAATTGTTTGACAAAGTATCCATTGATGCACTATCTAAAAGAGATTTATTGCTTGTTATAAAAGCATTAGAATATACTTATGAAAATACTAATTTAGAAGATTTCATCGACCTTAGAAATAGTCTTATAAAAGAACTTTGCTTTTTAACAAATACTGATGAACAAGTTTTTGTTAATTATTTAGAAACTAATGACTAAGCTCTTTTGAATTTAAAATTATAATCACCCGTTTTAGAAACTACCCCTATATTTAAAACATTATTGGAAAAGTTTCTATATATAACTTTAATATTATTTAATATTGGATCTGATTTTATATCTCCAATTTCTAAATTTATTAAATATCTCGGGTCAGATTTTATGGATCTGATTTTATATCTCCAATTTCTAAATTTATTAAATATCTCGGGTCAGATTTTATATTATATT
>NZ_LBBT01000348.1 GCF_001006285.1 Paraclostridium benzoelyticum | reverse complement strand
GAGCTAGCCCGAGCGATCATAGTCGAAGAAAGGGAGAGAGAGAGAGAGAGAAGAACATACCTACGGCGCGGGGACGACGGCGTGGACGACGGCGTGAACGACGGCGGCGCACGGCGGAGAAAATCGCCGGGCGAAATTTCTATTAAGGCCCGTTTGTTTCCTTTCATTTTGAGGAATTATTTTCTGGCCTTTAAACATGAAAGAATAATGATTTGAACGACCATGATGTAAACTATCAGTATCATATTGCCAAGGTCGACCTAATAACAAAG
>NZ_LBBT01000347.1 GCF_001006285.1 Paraclostridium benzoelyticum | reverse complement strand
GAGACCGATCGAGTGACTTGCATGAGAAGGAAGTCTCAGTGTAGTGTCTCCGTCTGAGTCGCTTAAGGACCGAACCGATGTAGGCTTGCTGATCTAGGACCCTTTAACTGGCCACATGCCTCATCATGGGTAAGCTTAGCCTCGGGTAGACTAATACCAGAATAAGACAATATGAAATGGGAGTGGAGAGATGGCGAGAGTAGCGTGTACCCTCCGTGGCAAGAGGCTGGACGGTGGTGTATCTGTGCTCTCGGTTGG
>NZ_LBBT01000346.1 GCF_001006285.1 Paraclostridium benzoelyticum | reverse complement strand
AAAATTATTATAAAGAGAAGTGATTATATGTTAAATAATTTATTTAAAAAAAATAAAGATAATAAAAATAGGAAACAAAAAATACGCTTAGGTGGATTTCCAAGGCATAATATGGTTCAGATAAAACTATATAATAAAGTTATATAAATATCATGAGCATAGAGCAAATGAAATATTAAATATACTTATATTAGATGAATATAATACTAAGTGGTTGGACTATATTATTAAAAATAGAAATAGTATAAATGGTATCGAGGACAATTATGATTTAGTTATAGGACTTATGGCTGATGGTCATGTAAAAAATTTAATTAGAGATTATATAAGTGACTATATAACGGAAGAAGAACTTTTAGAAGAATTACAGTTTCATTATAAGACTGATCAATATACCTTTAAAACAACTAAATCATTAGAGCTACTAACTTTTGAGGAAGATCACTATAATGTAGATGGGAGTGATAATTATGGTAAATGATGTGTTACCAACTATAGTTATATATTTAAATCGTAAGTTTGATATAGAATTAGATGAAGCTATAAAAGCTGTAAAAAAATCTAAAGTGCTAAAAGCATGTAATGATGATTCATACGATATGAGCTTACAAGAATGGTTAGGTAAATTTTTAAATGAATTAGGTATGGATATTGATACAGATAAAGAAGTTGCTAAAAAAAAGATAAAAGAATTTATTAAATAAATTTTGAAAGTAAAGTTTGGGCTTAGTATCCAAACTTTTATTTGTATAAATGGTAATATGTAGATATATGAATAGATAGACAAGGAGAAATAAAATGGGAGTAAGTTGGAAAAATGTAAATCATTATAAAAAGGATAGTAAATAGGATTCTACTTATATTAACTATAGCTGGGACTAGGGATGAAAGTTTTAGTTACGGAAAATCGAAGATTGGGGGTTCTAAAAATGGGAACTAAGCATAATAAAAAAACTTTCACTTTAATAAAAGTTATAATTATAGTAGCTATATTAATATTAACATGCACTATAATAATGAGGGGCCGAAATAGCGAAATAATTGGTAATACAGATGAGGAAGTATTGAATAATATAACATCAAGTGATTTGATGGATTCAATAGGCAAAGAAAATATATCTATTGTAGATACTATAGGGATAGAGGATTCTAAGATAGTAGGATTCAAATCTGATACAGGTCACGGATATTCAGTATATGAAAAGAACAAGCAAGGTGATTTTGTAATGACAGATAGTGCAGCACAAGGTATTTCAGATACAGGACTAAGAGCAAGTGATTTTGTTGTTTCTTATGACACAAGCAATGGACTTGAACATAGTGAGAAAGCTTATATTTCAATATCAGAGGATAAACGTATTTCAAAAGTAGCTATGAGCATTAATGAACGTACATTTATTACACCTTTTGATAGTAGTAAGCCTGCTATGGTTGTTGTATCAGATGTTGTTCCAATCACACACAATAAAGATGGAGTTACTTATAAATGTATTTACTTCGATCAAAATGGTAAAGAGATTATAGAATAATTTACATATAAAAAACAGATATAGTTAGAATACGTGTATTTCAACACTTCTGTCGGAAAATCCGACAGGGGGGATTAAACTATAAAAATAGCGAAGGATAAACATATAAATTTTATCGACCTTTAAAGCATTTTTACAGCTTTGGAAGAAAAACTTATATTTTATCCTAAGCGCTAAAACATAGTACCTTACGTTTAATATCCGCAATCATCAATTTTCCAGTTTTTAGATTTATCATCTCTAATTAAAACCCAATTGTAATCAGTATAAGTAGAATTTGGCTCTAAAACAGGATTTTTTCCTGAGCCATCTACATCAAAATCAGAAAATAGAACAATGACATTTTCAGCCTTAACTTTGTTTTCTAATCCTTTTCCAAACTGCAAATAATCCTTAACAGCATTATTAGATTTTTTTTCATCGTAGTATATTTTAGTCAGAGTGCAAGCCTCAAAATCAAAATTACTTTTTAAACAATCTACAGCCTTGTTTATTTCTTCATCACTAAAATTAATAGACTCTCCTATATCAATTTTAAGATTAGTATATTTATCATTTTGATTACATCCAACTGATATGAATGCCACTAAAATCATAATTAAATACGTAGCTACCCTTTTCATAATACTTTTCCCCTTTTTTATATATAATAAATGAACAACATAAAATAATTGAGAACCTTATTGTATTATAAATGCTATAAATTTATTTGCCAATAAAAAAACACTTATAGACATAACTTATAATTTATCCTGAGCAACACACTAGTAAAAATATTACTCAATCTGTAATAGGAAAACATTTTTACAGCCTATATAATAAAGATAACAAAAATAAAATAAAAGGCAGGGGATTATGATGAACAAGCTTTTAGACTTTCTAGAAAAATTTATGACACCTATTTCGATGAAGATTTCATCAAACAAATTACTACAGTCTATAAAAGATGCATTTATACTAAGTATACCATTTACGGTTGTAGGATCTTTTGTTGGACTTATAAAAATGCAATTAGAATACTTTACAAAAGGAACAGAAAATCAAATATTATTAGCAATAATAAATATACTAGGAACTGTTGGAGATATATCAATGGCTCTAATAGGAATAATAATAGTCATGGCATCAGCTTATTATCTATCAGAAAGACTTAAAAATGATAAAGTTCATATAAACTCTATCGCAGTAGCTTTACTTGCACTAGTAGCATATGCAGCAACTATACCTACGACAGTAGCTGATCCAGAAACAGGAAATTTAATATCAGGATATGCTAGAAACTTTTTTAACTACGAAGGTATGTTTACAGGATTAATAGTTGGGTTAACAACAGCTTATTTATATTCAAAGTTAATAAAAAGTAAGATAACTATAAAACTTCCAGATAGTGTTCCTCCAGGAATATTAAACTCATTTAAATCTATAATTCCTATGGCTATAATAATAACTTTATTTGCTGTAGTAAAAGAACTTGTAATACTAGCTGGATATGGATCATTACAAGAGTTAATATCTACAATTATAGTTGCACCTTTAACAAATGTAGGGACAGGCCTACCAGCAATAATTATAGTAATTATATTTATGCAACTACTATGGTTCTTTGGACTTCATGGATTTTCAATTATGTGGGGTTTAATATCAGCTATATGGTTACCTATATTTATGAGACATATAGAGATATTTGCTAAAACTCAAGATTTTTCAGCTATAACAGAAGTTGCTCCAAATGTAATGAGTAATATATACGCAATGATAGGTGGATCAGGATCTACATTAGCTTTAATAATAGCAATATTATTAATATCAAAGAAACAATCAGCAGAAAGAGCCATAGCTAAAATATCTTTAGTTCCAGGTCTATTTAATATAAATGAGCCATTAATATTTGGATTACCAATAGTTTTAAATCCTATAATGTTTATACCATTTATATTTGTTCCAGTTATAAATGCTGTTATAGCATATTTTGCAACAGCATCAGGGCTTGTAACACCTATGGTTGTATTAAATGCAGGAGTTGAGCCAGTATTACTTAATGCATGGGTACTCGGAGCATTTAAAATAGGACCAGTATTATTAATGTTAGCTTTATTGATATTAGATGTAATTTTATATGCACCATTTGTAAAGTTATTACAAAATCAAAATAAGATTGAAGAAGATGATGATTTTGATTTAAGTGACGGATTTGAATTATAAAAAAGTACTAATTGGAGGTAAAATATTATGAAAAACGTACACTATATACCACATACTCACTGGGATAGAGAATGGTATAGATCATCAGAGGCATTTAGAATAAGACTTGTATATAGCTTTGATATGCTATTAGACATATTAGACAAAAATCCAGAGTATAAATATTTTACCTTCGATGGGCAAACAGCAGCAATAGAAGATTATCTTTCAATTAGACCGGAAAATAAAGAAAAGATAAGTAAACATATTTTAGATAAAAGATTATATATAGGTCCTTGGTTTATACAACCGGACCTATTCCTTGTAAGTGGGGAATCTATACTTAGAAATTTGGTTATAGGATCTAATATAGCTAGCGATTTAGGAAATTGTATGGAGATAGGATGGGTTCCAGATGCGTTTGGACAAATTCAAAGTACACCTCAAATTTTTAAGGAACTAGGAATGAAAGCTGTTTTTGCATGGAGAGGGTTTAATTATAGAAAAACTAAAGACTCTGTTTTTCTTTGGGAAGCTCCAAATGGAGATAAGTTATTAACTGTACATTTTCCACTTGGATATGGTCATTATAGATATTTACCAACAAATAAAAAGGATGCGATAAAAGATATACAAAACGTAATAGATAGTGTTGAAAATAGATTTATTGATAATCAACTGTTATTTATGGGAGGTAGTGATCATGCAAGACCTCAAGGAGATATAACAAATATATTAAATGAAGTTTGCGAAGAGTTTGAGAAAAGTGGATATAATTTAAAGATTTCTAATCCTGAAGAATTTGTAGAAGATGTGTTAAAAGAACAATTAAAATCAAACAGAGAAGTAGAAGTATATAAAGGAGAAGCTAGATCGGCAGATTTAGGAAGAATTCATGCAGGGATTTCATCTACTAGAATGGATATAAAAAATCCTATGAAAGATTACGAAACAAAACTTCCTTTAATAGCTGAACCTATGTCAGTTATAAATAGTTTGTTTGGAGGAAGTTATAGTCAATCTATAAGTAATTTCTTCTGGAAGATATTATTTAAAAATCAATTCCATGATTCTATTTATTCATCTTCTCCAGAATCTATAAATAATTCTGTAGAGAATAGATTGCTAAGTTTAAGACATGGAATAAATGAGATGATATGGCTAAACTTTAGATTTTTAAGAGATAAAATTAACTTTAGTAGTTTAAATGAAAATGAACAACCTATAGTATTGTTTAATACACTTCCATACAAAAGAGATGATTTAGTATTCATTAATTTATATGTGAAAGATGACAATTTTACTATAAAGGATTTT
This sequence comes from Paraclostridium benzoelyticum, assembly GCF_001006285.1. GTDB lineage: Bacteria > Bacillota > Clostridia > Peptostreptococcales > Peptostreptococcaceae > Paraclostridium > Paraclostridium benzoelyticum. The sequence goes on along the minus strand of NZ_LBBT01000346.1, from coordinate 27,916 downwards.
GATGATAATGAAATTTACTTTGTAAAGGTTGATAACTTAGAAAATATAAATAATGAAATTGAATATTATAATGGATTATTAAATTTAAATGATATAGCTGAAGTTTCAGAAGGCACTATGAAACAAGTGCAAATAAAAATAAAGGCAGATATATTGCCACCTATGGGCTACAAAGCTATAAAGGTATGTTATGGAGAATCACCTAAGTTAAGTGGAAATATTGACTTATTATTAGATAAAGAAAATAGAATGTTTGAAAATAGATATTTAAAATTAAACATAAAAGATGATGGAACTTTAACTGTTTTAAATAAAGAAAGTAATTTAACTTATGAAAACATACTTTACTTTGAAGAAAAAGGTGATGATGGAGATGAATACAATTATTCACCTCCAGTTAAGGATTTAGTTATAACAACTAAAAATACTAATGCAGATATAAAGTTGATAGAGTCAAATCCTTTATTTATAAAATATGAAATAATTCATAAGATAGATGCACCTTTTGAGTGTATAAATCATGAAAGATGTGAAAAAATAGAAACTTCTTATATAGCTACAGAAGTAGTTTTAAAGAGTGATAGTAAAAGAATAGATTTTAAGACAACAATTATAAACAATAACAAAGATCATATAATAAGAGTTGTATTTGATGATGTGTATGAAAGCAAACAAAGTTTAAGTGAGGATCATTTTGGAAGTGTTATTAGAGATAATGAAATTAAAGATATTAAAAAGCTAGAAGATGGGGCAACTGAACTTGAACTTCCTATATATCCAATGCAAGGATATGTAAAATTAAATCATGATAAAGAAGTTCTTGCAGTTTTATCAAAAGGTCCTAGTGAATATGAGATTTATAATGATAAATCTATAGCAATAACTCTTATAAGATGTGTTGGGAAATTTGGTAAAGCAGATTTAAAAATTAGACCGGGTAGAGCATCAGGGTATAGACTAGATGCTTCAAGTTCTCAACTTCTAAAAGAAGTTACTTCTACTTATTCAATATACTTTGATAATAATATTAGTTTAGGAGATATATCAAAAGAAGCTAATAAGTTAAAAGTAGATGTTATATCAAGACATTTAAAAGACTTTACTAGAGATATTAATGATAACTTAAAAGATGAATTTTCATTAATTGAACTAGATAATAGATTAGAAATAATGGCTTTAAAAAAATGTGAAAAAAGTGATTATTTTATTTTAAGAATAAAAAATAGTAATGATTTTGACATTAAAAATATAAATTTAAAAATCAATGCTTTAATAAATGAAGTATATGTATCTTCTTTAAGAGAAGAAAAAATTGATAAGTTAGATATAAATGAAGGTAAAGTTACTATAAATAAAATTAAGAAAAATTCATTCCTAACGTTGATGTTAAAACAAGTATAAAGGAGATTAGTCATGAATGTAATTTATATTCCTTTAGATGAAAGACCGTGTAATAGATTATATCCAGAATATATAGCTTCTTGTAATGATGAAATAAATATATTAAGTCCAGATTTAAGTATCTTAGGATATAAAAAAACTCCATGTAATTTAGAAGCAGTATGGAAATTTCTAGAAGATAATGCTCAATTTGTAGATGTAGCTATATTATCAATAGATATGTTGCTTTATGGAGGGTTATTGCCATCGAGATTGCATAAAAGTACAGCTGAAGAGCTAGAAGTATATATAGATAGAATAAAGAATATAAAAAGTAAAAATAAAAATCTTAAAATATATGCTTTTAACTTAATTATGAGGACTCCTAAGTATAGTTCTAGTGATGAAGAACCAGACTATTATGAGCATTATGGAGCTGAAATATTTAAAAGGTCATATTTAATTGATAAAAAAGATAGAGTTGGAATATCTAGTGATGAAGAACAAATTTTATTAAACTTAGAAAGAGGTATACCTAAAGAATATATTGTAGATTATGAGATAAGAAGAAATACTAATATTCAAATGAATAAAAAAGTTTTAGAGTTATTAAAAGATAATATCTTAGATTATTTAGTTATACCTCAAGATGATTCTTGTGAGTTTGGATATACTGCAATGGACCAAAGAAAAATAAATCAGTATATAGACTTAAATAATTTATTTGGAGATGTGCTTATATATCCTGGAGCAGATGAAGTAGGAGCTACATTACTATCTAGAGCTTTTAGTGATTATAAAAATAAAAGAGTAAAGATATACCCTGTATACTCATCTACACTAGGGAAATCTATAATACCTTTATATGAAGATAGACCTATGTTTGAATCTTTAAAATCACATATTATGTCAGCTGGAGGACAAATTGTATATAACTATGATTGTGCTGATATTATACTTGCTATAAACTCTCCGGGAAAGGTAATGCAAGAGTCATGGGATCAATTTAAATGTAGAGATGTATCCTATGATTCATATAGAAATATATTATCTTTCACACATAGTATAAAAAATTTTGTTGAAAGTGGTAAGGATGTAATAATAGCTGACTGTGCATATGCAAATGGTGGAGATTATCAATTAATAAAGTTATTAGACAAGTATGAAGTATTAGATAAAATAAAAGCATATTATGGATGGAATACTCATTGCAATAGTTTAGGAACTACTTTAAGTCAAGGGATAATAACTCACTTTGGATTTAATAAAGACAATGTAGATAAAAGTTTGATATATCATTTATTAGAAGATGTGTTTTATCAAAGTAAAGTAAGAATGTATGTTAATAAAGAAATACTTCCTAAATACGAATGTAATTACTTTGATATATCAAGATCTATTGAGATTGTAGAAGAAAAGATCTGTAGTTTAATAAAAAACGAGTTTGAACAAGTTATTAAAAACTCATTTAAAGATAAAACTATTTCAAATTTAAGTGTGTATAATCCATGGAAGAGAATGTTTGAAATTGGATTAGACTTAGACATATAAACTTATATAATAGACAAGAATAAATAATATGGTAAAATGGTATAACAAGAACAAGAGAATAAATACTATTTTAGGTGATTATTATGAACTTAGTAGAGAGAATAAATGAATATGGAAATAGTCTAAGTAGCACTGAAAAGTATTGTTTAGACAATATAATAAGTAGTGATAGTATCGTTAAAGTAACTATACAGCAACTAGCTGATAATTTAAATGTATCAACTACAACTATTTTTAGAATGGTAAAAAAGTTAAAATATAAGTCATTTAATGATTTCAAGGATGATCTTTTATTAAATAAAACACTAACCCTTGAAAATTCATCTATTCCTGATGAAGATGATGAAATAATAAATAACTTAAGTAGGCAATATTTACAAACTTTGCAACTAATGAAAAGTGTAGATTTTGAACCAATAGTAAAAAGTATAAAAGAAGCTAAAAATGTTTTGATATGTGCTATGGGAATGACTCACTATATAGCTAGAGTTTTAGAAATTAAGACAAAGTTAAATGGCATAAATTCAAGACATTTTAGTGATCCTTGGTTTATGAAACTAGAAGTAAACTCAATGAATGAAGATGATATGGTTGTAATATTGTCAAAGACAGGAGAAACTAAAGAACTCGTTGAAGTCGCTAATATTGCGAGAGTAAATAAGTGTAAAATTTTATTTATAGGTGAAGTTGGAAAATCAACTATAAAAGATATGTCTGATTATTTTATACCAGTTGCAAATACAGAAAATATAGGTTTAGATTTAGATACAAGATTGCAAATACATGTTGCAGCTAATTATTTTATGAAAAAAATATATAAATAATAATAATCCCTATGTCGGAAAACATGACATAGGGATTTATAATCGGAAGTTAATAACATAAATAAAAAAAGGTGTATACCACTGTGGTATACACCTTTTTTGTGTTGTGAAAGACGCGTCTAAAAAATGACAATAGTCTGAAAATTGACATTATGAAAATTAAATCTAAAAAGCAAGTAAAATAGCCATTAATAGAATGTTTTCTTTTGATTGTCCATAAAAAAGCGTCTAATTGTTGACTTTTTGACAAGTTTAGAATAAATTACACAAAATTTAGGAATAAATAAAAGTAAACGCAAATATATATAAAATACCAAAGATTTGAAAGATTTCAACGATTTAAAATTTAATTGTTAATAAAAGAACAAGTGGCACAATAATTGCTTTTTTTAAAGGAATAAGGCTTTTACAGGGGGTGAAAGTTAAAATGAGCCGACTCACGAATGTGATGACTAAGGGGAAAAAACAAGTATATATTAGGGGGTTCAACTATGATTAACGTAATAAGAGTTTTACTAGGAGTGTTTACAGCTTTATTTGGGTTTTCATATTTCAAGGATATAGCAAAAGCAAAATCAGAAAATAACTTTGAAGATGTATCTACAGGTAAATCATTAGCAACAGGTTTTGTAACAGACTTTTTTGATACGCTGGGAATAGGGTCTTTTGCCCCAACGGTTGCAATGTTTAATGCCTTAAAGATGAATATATCAGATAGATTAATACCTGGGACATTAAATGTATGTCACACTATACCAGTTGTTTTGGAAGCATTTATATTTACAACTGTTATAAAAGTAGATCCAGTAACTTTAATATGTTTAATAGGAGCTGCTGTAGTAGGTTCATACCTTGGAGCTGGTGTTATAGCTAAGATGGATGAACGTAAGATACAAATTATAATGGGAATTGCATTAGCAATAACTGCACTTTTAATGTTATTAGCTCAATTAGGATTAATGCCTGGAGGCGGAACTGCTACAGGGTTAAGTGGAGCAAAATTAGTTATAGGAATAATAGGTAATTTTATATTAGGAGCATTAATGACTGCAGGTGTTGGATTATATTCTCCATGTATGGCTATGGTTTATTTCTTAGGAATGTCACCAGACGTTGCCTTCCCTATAATGATGGGATCTTGTGCAATGTTAATGCCAGTTGCAAGTACTAAGTTTATAAAAGAAGGAGCTTATGCTAAGAAAACCTCATTCTTTATAACAATAGGTGGAGTTGTAGGAGTATTTATAGCTGCATTTATAGTTAAGAGTATGCCAATTGATATATTAAAATGGGTAGTTATAGTAGTTATAACTTACACGTCTATATCAATGTTAAGAAAAGCATTCAAATCTGAAGTAACAGAGTAATTTAATACAATAAAAAAGGAAGTGATTTTTATCACTTCCTTTTTTATTATATTAAAATTTATTAAAAATATCATTATGAATACAAGTAAACTATATAATAAATAATATATACAAATACCAAATGTAAAGGGGAATAATAATGAAATATTATATGAAATCGAAGTTGTTTAAAATTAAAGAAGATTTCTGGATACAAAATGAAGAAAATGAAGAAGTGTTCTTTGTAGACAATAAATTATTTGCAGTGGGTCTTCAATTTGATCTTATTAAAGATGAAAAAACATTATATTCTGTTAAAGAGACTGTCATATCTTTATTAGCTAAATATCAAGTAAAAGAAGGCAATGAAGTTGTAGCGGAAGTAAATAAAAAGCCTTCGTTTATGAGAGATAGTATAAAGATAGAAAGTAAATATGGGGATTTAAATGTAACAGGGGATATAATTGATCACAATTATGAAATATATAAAGGAAGTGAGAAAATAGCTAGAATTCATAAAGAAGTTTTTACTTTTACAGATAGTTATAATGTAGAAACTGATTTTGAAGATGAAGCATTTGTTTTAACTTTAGCAGTTATAGTTGATGATATAATTGATAAACAGAGAAGTAAGTAGTTTTAAATTAAACATTTTTTCGCATCAATATATATTTTTAGGAAACAATAAGTTTGGAAAAATAATATTTATAGGTGATATATATGAAAGAAAAAAAAGAATTATTGTTAGCAATTTTTATACTTGCAGCATTATTTTGCGTAAAGACATTTGTTGAAGAGATGGAAAAAACGAGTTTAAGTAATGAGAATCAAAATATTATTCAAACTTATAGTGATACAAAGGAAGATCCTTTAAGTAGATTGAAAAAAGGAAATGAAATATATTTAGATGCTACATACAATAAAAATATAATTGATAAAGATATAAGAAAAAAACTTAATGAAGAAGGCCAAAATCCTTACGCTGTTATTTTAACTTGTTCTGATTCAAGGGTAGTTCCTGAAAATATATTTTACACAGGGTTAGGAGAACTATTTGTGGTTAGGGTAGCTGGAAATGTAATTGATGATACTATATTAGGAAGCATTGAATATGCTATAAGCAAGTTAGATGTACCTTTAGTTGTAGTTATGGGTCATGATAATTGTGGAGCTGTAAAAGGAGCATCTGAAAAAAATATAAATGGGAAGTTAGAAACTATAGTTAAAAAAATTAAACCAAGTTATGAAAAAGCAAAATTGCAAGGTGGTTCACAAGAAGAAATTTATAATAATGCAGTTAAGTTTAATACTGAGAACTCCATGAACTTAATTAAAGAAAATGAAATTGTTAAAAAATATATTGATGAGAAAAAAGTTAAAGTAACTGGAGCAAATTACGATATGGAAACGGGTTTAGTTAAATGGTTAGACTAATTTTATAATTCTAAAAATTTAAACTTAAAGGGAGTAATATAAAATTACTCCTTTTGTGTTTTCAAAGTATATAAGTAGTGGTATATTATTCTATAGAAAATTTTAGAAACATCAAAGGAGATTTATTATGGAGAAGAAAAAAATCTTATCTACTACCATAATGTTTGTAGTTATAGTAGCAGCAATTGTGGGTTTTAAAAGTGTTTTTGGAGATGAAAATACATTGGTTGGAGTAGCAGGAATTACAGCAGCTTTATCATTACTAGGAACAGACTATACTATAAACCCAATAAGAAATACAGTGTATTTTGTATGTTTAGAGGTTGTATTAGGTATAGGAGCTTTTCTAGCTGCAAATAATTCACTTTTAGCATTAATTATAACTTTTATATTAATATTTACTGTTTTATATAATTTTACATATAATACTAAAAAGCCTACTTACGTGGCCTTTACATTAGGATATTTATTTATGCTATACAGTCCTGTTGACATAAAAGAGTTACCAACTAGAGTAGGAGCTCTTGTATTTTGTGGATTAGCAATAATGGCAATTCAAATGCTAGCTAATAAAAATAAACTTAAAACACAATCTAAAAAAACAATAAAGAGTTCTATAGAGTACATAAGTGAGGAAATAAACTGTATATTAGAAAACAAAAACTTAGATTTTGTAAATGAGTTAAACAAAAAAACATACATAGGAATAAGAGACTTAGTATCTGATATGTATAAAAGAATAGATAAAGATATAAACTTACCTATTGAAATTATACAAAGTTTATTTATAAGTAGATTTTTAGAAAGTATTAATTTAACAGTTGGTAAAATTAAAGATGATAGAAATAATAATGAAGGTTATTTTAAAACATTAAATGAAGTAAAGAACTTATTAGTAGAAATTGATAATTTTACAAATGAAAATTTAAGCATAGACGAATTAATAAACAAACTAAGTGAATATGTTAAAGATACAGATAAAATAGAACCAAATTATTATTTAATATATGAACTTAAAGATGCAGCAGATTTATTAAGTTATGATTTAAAAGACTCTAGGGATAAAAAAATAGATAAAATTAAGGAAAATTATTTTGTAACGGATTTATTAGATAGAGTAAATGATTTAAAAAATAATATGAGCAAAGATTCTCTTAAGTTTACTTTTGCATTGAGAGGAGCTATTGTTACAAGTATAGGTGTTTTTATAGTTAGTATTTTCAATCTTGAATATGGAAAATGGTTAGTATTTAGTTTATCAGCTATAGTTCAACCTTATCTTGAAGCTAGTAAGGTAAAAGGTAAGGATAGACTTGTAGGTACTGTAATAGGATTGGTAATTTTTGAAATTTTATTTTACTTAATAAAAGAAGATTCAGCTAGAGTACTAGTCATACTTGCAGTTGGATATATTAGTAACTTCCAAACTAAATACAAAGATCAAATGATATGTACAACAATATCTGCATTAGGTGCAGCAGCTATGACGAGTAGTTTAGAGATGATATCTATAAATAGACTAGTATTTGTTGTTATAGGTACTTTAATTGCATTATATGCAAATAAAGTTATATTACCTTATAAAATGAGAGATATAACTAAAAAAGATATTGAAAAATCTATAATGATAAATGAAAAAGTACTTTCAAAATTATATGAACTAGGTAGATTAGAATTAAAAATAGATGAGGATGTAAAAGAGATGCTATTTGTTAACAACTTAATAAATAAAAAAATAGATACAAACAACTTAACACTTTTATCAAATAGTATTGATGACTTTTTATACAATCAACGAATGTTTATGAATGACATTAGATTTTTAGTAAATAACTTTAGAAGATTTAGTAAAAATAATACAGGTGTAATGGATCTAGTTTATGACGTAGATAAGCTAATGCATAGAGAAAATTCTAAAGAGGATATAATTAAGTGTTTTAACAAAAGAGCGGATAAGTTTAGTCAATTAGTTTTAGTAGATGTTTTAGAATTAAAAGAGAATATAATAAATTCTAAGAAACTATCTAAACAAATTTCAAGTGAATTATAATGGTATTTATTCATGAAATGCATTTCATTACATAAAAAATGCATTTCATGAATAGAAAATAACGTTTAACTCATCAATCGACAAATTAAAACAGAAGGCATATATAATAATGTTAAGAAAAAAATTCTTAACATTATTTTTTTACTTTTAGGGAAGGAGCGATTGATGTGATAAGTTTTTTAGGATCAATAGCGTTACTTATAATTGGGTATTATACTTATGGTAAATTTGTAGAAAGAACGTTTGGCATTGATGATAGCATCAAAACGCCAGCAACTACACTTGAAGATGGTGTAGATTACATTCCAATGAAATGGAGAAAAATATTTCTTATACAATTCTTAAATATAGCGGGACTTGGACCTATATTTGGAGCAATACAAGGTGCTTTATTTGGACCAGCGGCATTTTTATGGATAGTATTTGGAACAATATTTGCAGGAGGAGTTCACGACTTCCTATCTGGGTATTTATCAATGAAAAATAAAGGTGATTCAGCTTCTGAACTGGTTGGAAAATACTTAGGAAATTCAACTAAAAACTTAATGAGAGTATTTACAGTGTTGCTTTTAATATTAGTTGGTACTGTATTTATGACAGGACCAGCAGCACTTTTAACAACATTGACATCAATAGATACTAAAATATGGGTTGTTATAATAGTATTATACTATATAGCTGCCACTGTTTTACCAGTAGATGCAGTTATAGGAAAGATATATCCACTATTTGGAGCAGCACTTTTAATAATGGCTGTTGGAGTTGCAGGAGGGTTAATATTTAAGGGATATGATATACCAAATATAGCACTTCACAATTTACATCCACAAGGACAACCATTATTCCCATTCTTATTTATAACAATAGCATGTGGAGCAATATCTGGATTCCATGCAACACAATCTCCTATGATGGCAAGATGTGTTGAAAAAGAAAGTGAAGCTAGAAGAGTATTCTATGGTTCAATGGTTGCAGAAGGTATAATAGCTTTAATATGGGCAGCAGCAGCTATGACATTCTTTGGAGGAGTTCCTCAATTAGATGCTATATTATCTCAAGGTGGACCAGCTACAGTTGTAAATGTTATATCAAACACTTTAATGGGACCAATAGGAGGACTTCTTGCAGTATTAGGAGTTGTAGTTTGTCCTATAACTAGTGGAGATACAGCATTTAGAAGTGCAAGACTTACAATAGCAGATGCAATGAAGATAGATCAAAGTAGTATAAAAAATAGATTTATGATATCTATACCATTATTTGTAATAGGTATAGCACTTACTTTCATAGATTTCAACATAATATGGAGATATTTCTCTTGGGCTAACCAAACATTAGCCATGATAATGTTATGGACAGGATCAGCATACTTAGCAAAACATAATAAAAATCATTTTATAAGTACTATACCTGCTATATTCATGACAGCTGTAACATTTGCATATATAATGCAAGCACCAGAAGGATTTAGATTACACGCTGGAGTATCTAATGCAATAGGTATTGGAGTTGCTATAGTATTCACTATATTATTTGCTAGAAAAGTTAAAAAATTAAGAAATGAAAATAAAGAATTAGCATAGGCATTAAGTTAGTATTTCATATATATATATATAAAATAAAGGTAGAATCTTTAAAAGGTTCTACCTTTATTTATGTATAAATACTTGAAAGTTCAAGTATCTTATGGTAAATTGAAAATAGGTGAAAGTTCAAGTACTTAAAAGGAGGAATTAAATGAGTTATTTAATTCTTAGAGAAATAGGTAAGATTGCAAGATGTTTACAAACAATAAGTGATGTAGAGTTTAGAGAAGTAGGACTAGAAAAAGGACAGTATTTGTTTCTAGTAAGAATATGTGAAAATCCAGGTATTAATCAAGAAGAATTATCTAACTTATTAAATGTAGATAGAACAACAACGGCAAAGGCTATTAAAAAATTAGTTGAAAAAGATTATGTGATTAAAAGACATAATGAAAAAGATAAAAGAGCTTATGAGTTATATCCATCAGAAAAAGCTAGTCAAATACATTTAATTTTAAAAAGTGAAGAGGAATTATCTACAGAGAATTCATTAAATGGGTTTAGTGAAGAAGAAGTAGATATCCTATTTACTTTATTAGAAAGAATGAGAAAGAATATAGAAAAAGATTGGGAGTATATAAAAAAAGGAAATAAAAGAGACTATACAAACAAGTAGAGGAGGCAGTTATATGGAATGGAAATTAAAAAAATATGAGGAATTAACTGTAGATGAATTGTATGAGATATTAAGTGCTAGAATAGAAGTATTTGTAGTAGAACAAAAGTGTCCATATCAAGATGTAGATTTTAAAGATAAAAACTCATATCATTTATTTGCTAAAGAAAATGGAAATATCACAGCTTATGTAAGAATTTTAGAAAAAGGAATTTCCTTTGAAGAAGTCTCTATCGGTAGAGTATTAACAAGTAAAGAATATAGAGGTAAGGGTCTAGCAAAAGAAATTATGTTAAAAGCTATAGAGTATATAGAAAATGAGTTAAATGAAACTGAAATAAAAATATCAGCTCAAGCGTATTTAATAGAGTTTTATAAGAGCTTAGGATTTAAAGAGGTATCGGATATATATTTAGAAGATGATATCCCTCATCTTGATATGTTATATAGAAAGTAAATTATTTAAGGATATATATAAATTTAAAACCTTTTCTAGATTCAGAAATGAAATTTATATATATCCTTATTATTTTGCTATTCAATATTTTATTCTAAGTCATTATGACTTAAAGGAGTACCTCTTTTAATATCTTTATTTACTTTTTTACCTAGAATATCATAGTAGTATTTAGGGTGCATACCGTAACCAGGTCTTATAGATCTTAAGTTATCTTCTTTTAGTATTTCACCTTTTTTTATATCCTTAACTACAAATAAAGACCTAGAAAACTTAATATGTTTTTTTAAGTCATCTTCATTATTGTATGAAATTTTTCCTATGCATTTTTCAACTTTTCTTATAGATTCAACCATTTGCTTAAATTGGTTTTTATCCAGCGAAAATGAAGAATCAGGACCACCGATATTTTTATCTATTATAAAGTGTTTTTCTATTATTTTAGCACCAAGAGCAACAGCTGTTATAGGAACCTCTATATCAACACTATGATCAGACAATCCAACTATTGTATTAAAAGTATTTTTCATATCACTCATAGTATTTAAGTTAGCGTCTTCTAATTTTGCTGGATAAGATGATGTACATTTTAGCAAAGCAATATTTGTATTATTCATTTTTTTACATGAATTTAAAGCTTCATAGATATCATTTTTAGTAGCCACTCCAGTTGATAATATAATAGGTTTATTTTTAGATGAGATGTATTCTATAAGTGGGATGTCTTTAATTTCAAAAGAAGCTACTTTATATGCTGGAACATTTAAAGACTCTAAAAGATCTACTGATGATTTATCAAATGGAGTTGAAAATAATGTTATACCTATTTTATTTGCATAATCAAAAAGTTCTTCTTGCCATTCCCAAGGAGTGTATGCGCTTTGATACAATTTATATAATGTAGTCCCATCCCATATGCTACCTTGATTTAATCTAAAGTAATCATTATTACAATCAATGGTTAACGTGTCAGGTGTGTATGTTTGAATTTTAACGGCATTAGCTCCACATTCTTTTAAAGCTTTGATGCTTTGCTTTGCTATATTTATATCACCACCATGATTTGCTGATAGTTCACCTATTATGTAGCAAGGTGAATCATTAGATATTTTAAAATTATCTATAATCATAAATACACATCCTTAAGATTTATTATTCAAATTCATAATCTGTTGCAATTAATATTGCATCTTTTAGTTTTATAAATAAATTGGAGTTATTAAAGACAACTGTTCCTATATCTAAACTTTCATACTGAGGTAAAGTATTATAATCTAAGTTAGCTCTCCAAATAATTATTTTTTTATTATTATGATATAAAAATGCTCCAGGATATGGTTTTGAAATTGCTTTTATGAAATTCATGATGTCTTTTGAAGGCTTTGAAAAGTCAATTTTACCATCGTCTTTAGTTCTTTTATTTACATAAAATCCTTTTGATAAATCTGGCTTTATTAAATTTAAGTTGTTACTTTCTAAATGTCTGATAGAGTTTAATACTATTTTAGGGTAAATATTTTTAACTTTATTTAATAAATCAGATATATAGTAATCTTCATCTATTTTTATTTTTTCTTGTAAGATTATATCTCCTGTGTCTATACCTTCATCTATAAAATGAACTGTAACTCCACTGTATTCTTCACCGTTAATCATAGCCCAGTTTAAAGGGGCACGCCCTCTATACTTAGGTAGTAAAGATGCGTGTGTATTTATACAACCTATAGTTGGTAAATTTATAATATCTTTTTTTAGTATTTGATCAAAATTAACACAAACTATTAAGTCCAAGTTTAAAGATTTTATTTTGTTTAAAAAATTTTGGTCATTGATATTTTTTTCTTCATAAAGGTTTAAATTAAATTTATCTGCAACTTCATCAACTCCACGATACCAATCATTATCATTTTTAGATACAACTACACCAACTACATTTACATTATTATTAATTAAATGTTCTAGTGTTTTTGCACCTAACTCATGTCCACCCATAAACAATATGTTCATAAAAAACTCCTTATTTAAATAATTTTTTTATTTCGTGCACTACATTTTTTACTCCAGCTTTACATACTACACCTTTACAGTTATCGCTTATACTTTTCCTAAATTCATAGTTGTTTGCTAGTTTAGTAAAGATTTCATTAAATTTGTGCTCAGTGAGTTCATCAAACCAACCTCCATAAACACAAGTATTAATATTTGATAACTCCTTACATATAAGTTCTTGATTGTCAGCTTGTATGATTAATATTGAAGGAATTGAAAGCGATAAAAGCTCATAAGCGGTGCTACCTGAAGCTGATATAGCTATATCATTTTTAATCATTATAGATTTCATATTATTTGGATTAAATATTAAGTTTATATTAGATTTGTAACTTGCTAAAGATTTAAGTTTATTTAGATTATTAAATTTTTCATTTACAACTACATTGAAATTCATATCATTAAACTCATCTAGATATTTTAAAATGGTATAAGTATAGTTATTTACATCAGTTCCACCCATAGTAATTAAAACATTTTTACAGGTTTTATTTATTGATATATAATCATTTTCTTGAAATTCTTTTCTAAATAAACAATAGTTACATCCAAGCAAATACTTTGTTTCACTATTAAATTTATAGTTTAGATTGTGAGCATATATATTGTAGTTAATAACTATGTCACTTATATAATCATATAAGTTAGTATCATCTATTGATACTAAATATTTAACTATATTTTTGATTTCTTTAAAATAATAATCATTTAGATTATAAGAATCTGTTATTAATAAATCTATGTTTAAATCTTTAATTATTTTTTTAGTTTCTTTTATTTCTAAATTTAAATCTTTAGTTATTAAAGGTTTAAATTCAAGGTTATGTTTATTTAAAAAATCTATTATATAAGTATCATCATCAATTAAGAATAAAACTTTAAAGTTATTAAAAGTTAGTTCTTGAGCTAAGGATATACATCTTGCAACATGGCCTAATCCTTGATTTTTATTTCCACCAGCTCGAATAGCTACATAGTTCAAATAAATCACCTCTATAAGTTAATATATTGAGAACTATTTTTTCATATGATTAATAGTATAAATGTTAAAAGAAATTTTATTTATTTGAACACTAAAATTGTTTGTAGGCATATTGTAAAACATAGTTAAATTTGCTTTAAGGAGGAGTTTATGTTAGAAAATAAAAGTATTTTAGTTACTGGGGGAACAGGTTCTTTCGGAAAAAAATTCGTAGAAAGAGTTTTAATTAACTATGATATAAAAAAAATAATTATATATTCAAGAGATGAGTACAAACAAGATGTACTTAAAAAATATCTACTTAATAAATACCCAGAGCAAATTTCAAAAGTAAGATTTTTTATTGGGGATGTGAGAGATAAAGATAGGGTAAAAAGAGCCACAAAAGATGTTGATTATATAGTCCATGCAGCTGCTATGAAGCAAGTTCCATCATGTGAATACAATCCTTTTGAAGCAATAAAAACTAATATATATGGGGCTCAAAATATAATAGATGCAGCAATTGATAATAATGTGCGTAAAGTCATTGCATTATCAACAGATAAAGCGGTCAATCCAATAAATTTATATGGAGGAACTAAATTAGTTTCAGATAAACTTTTTATATCAGCAAATGCATATTCAGGTCAATGTAGGACCAGATTTTCGGTTGTAAGATATGGTAATGTAGCAGGAAGTAGGGGATCAATAATACCATTTTTTAAAAATATAATAGAGCAAAATGAAAAAGAAATTCCTATAACTGATGAAAGAATGACAAGATTTTTTATATCTTTAGAAGAAGGTGTTGATTTAGTTTTAAAAGCTTTAAAAGAAAGTAAAGGTGGAGAAACATATATATCTAAGATACCTTCGTTTAAGGTTACAGATATTGCTAGAGCTATGCTTGATAATTGTGAATTTAAAATTATAGGTATTAGAGAGGGAGAGAAGCTTCATGAAGTAATGATAACTAAGGATGATTCTAGAAATACATATGAATATGATAAACACTATATAATATATCCTAATTTTGAGTGGTGGAATCTAGAAAAACACTTTACACCAGGAGGAAAGTTAATAGAGGACGGATTTGAATATAATTCAGGAAATAATGTTGATTGGTTAAGTACAGATGAATTAAGAGAAAAACTAAATGATTTAAATCTATACACAAAAGATGAATTTGAAAAATTTAACCATAAGGAGGAGTAATAATGATTGCAATTAACGGTGGAGAACCTACTAGAAAAAAATATCTTCAATATGGAAGACAATATATAGATGATGAAGATATTATGAGCGTTATACAAGCTTTAAAAAGCGATTTTTTAACAACAGGACCATTAGTTGAAGAATTTGAAAGAAAGTTTGCAGATTATGTAGGTGCAAAATATGCAGTAGCTGTATCCAATGGAACCGCAGCACTTCACATTGCTTGTCTAGCTGCAGGGTTACAAAAAGGTGATGAGGGAATAACCACCCCAATTACCTTTGCGGCATCATCAAATTGTATGATTTACTGTGGAGCAAAACCAGTTTTTTGTGATATAAATTTAGATAATTATAATATAGATGATAATAAAATAAAATCATATATAAATGAGAACACAAAAGTTATATTACCTGTAGATTTTACAGGTCAGTGTTGTAATATAGGAAAAATAATGGAGATTGCTAAAGAAAATAATTTAATTGTAATTCAAGATGCATCACATTCTTTAGGAACCAAATATCTAGATAAACAAATAGGTTCAATCGCAGATATGACAACGTTTAGTTTGCATCCTGTAAAGACTATCACATCAGGAGAAGGTGGAGTAGTAACTACTAACTCATTGGCTTTATATGAAAAGTTAAAGTTATATAAAACACATGGAATAACAAAAAGCAAAGTAAATTTGAGAAATAAGGAACATCCAGAGTGGTACTATGAACAAATTTATTTAGGATATAACTATAGAATTACAGATTTACAAAGTGCATTGGGAATTAGCCAATTAAATAAAATTGAAAAATTTATAACAAAAAGAAAACTATTAGTAAATACTTATAATGAATTATTAAAAGATATAGATGGAATTATACTTCAAAAAGAAGAAGATTATAGTGACACAAGTAGGCACTTATACATTATACGATTAGATTTGAATAAATTTAAGGCTACTCGAGATGATATATACAATGCGTTAATAGCTGAAAATATAGGTGTAAATATTCACTATATACCTGTTTATAAACACCCTTATTACAAAGAAATAGGATATGAAGATATAATATGTGAAAATGCTGAGACATTTTATAATTCTAGCATAACACTACCATTACATGTAAATATGGATGAAAGTGATATAAAGGATGTAGTAAATGCATTAAATAGTGTATTGGATTATTATAAGAGGTGAAAACATGAATATTGTTGCTATAGTTCAAGCAAGACTTGGATCAACCAGATTTCCTGGGAAAGTTATGAAAAAAATATGTGAAAAGACAGTAGTAGAACATGTTTATGAAAGACTTAAGTTAAGTAAATATTTAAATGATATAGTAATAGCAACTACTGATAAAAATGAAGATAAAAAAATAATAGATTTATGTAAAAAATTAGGAATTAATTACTTTGTAGGTAGTGAGGATGATGTTTTAAGTAGGTACTACAATTGTGCTAAAGAATACAATATAGATGTGGTTGTTAGAATTACCTCAGATTGTCCTCTTATAGATAGTAAAGTTTTAGATGAAATGCTAAATTTTTATACTAACAATGACTATGAGTTGGTAACGAATGCAGGAGAAGAAATTTATAGAACTTACCCAAGGGGATTAGATATAGAAATATTTTCTTTTAATTTACTTAAGACAACATATCTAAATGCAAATCAAAATTATGAAAAAGAACATGTAACTCCATATATGTATGAAAATGGATTTAACATATATCATTATAAAAACAATAAAAATTATTCTAAGTATAGATTAACATTAGATACAAAAGAGGATTTTGAATTAATAAATAAAATTTATTGTGAACTTTATAATAATAATCATGATTTTTTCTTGAATGATATTATAGAGGTTTTAGAAAGTAATCCAAAATTAGAATTAATTAACAAATCTATTAAACAAAAAGAGTTAAAAGAATAAAATTAAAAGATGGTGATGTTATGAGTAAAGCATATCAAACTATAAATGTACAAATGGATGGTAAAAAATTAGCAAAGTGTAAGAATGCAAATATGAGTTTTAAATTTAAGGAAAGTGATAGGTTTTTGGTTAAAGGACATGTAGAAACAGCTGAAGGAAGATGCCTTAAAAATGCAGGAGTTGAGGTAATTAGAACCAATCTTAGAAATAAAGAGCAAGATATACTAGGGGTTGTATTTACTGATGAAAATGGAGACTATAGTGCTTCATTACAAGTTTATAAATGCTATGGATATGTATTTAAGGTATACTCTCCTGTGAATTAAGCTAGGGAGTGACAATATGAAAAGAAAGTTTGTAAGAAATTTAATTAAGGGATATGTTAAGTATAGTGATTGGGAGATTGTATATAATGCTGTAGTTATTATATATATAAGATATCAAGATGAATGTAACAAATGGATAAAAGAAGAAGTTGGATATACAGTAACAAATGAATTTGGCGAATTTTGCTTTGCGCTAACTCAGTATAATTATAAAAATTTAGAATATATAATAGAAGTTTTCGAGCCATTAAATTAAATGTATACGTATATTAAAGTATCAAATTAAAACTGCTAGTCATATATATATTAGAGAGATTCAGGTCTCTTTATAAAAGGTAGACTAAAAAATATATTAGAGGAGTGCAATTATATATGGCGCAAACAACGACTTATAGACCAGGTACAAAGAAAATGACAGCAGCATCAACATTATCAAATAATGGAAAGTCAGCACAAATTTCAACGCTTACTTTAGCTAACTGGGATAGATTTATAGCATTTAATAAATTAGTAAATCCTAGTGGAACTCCATTGGTTGATGCAGGTGTAAGAATTTACCAACTAGCATCAACAGGAATAAGTTTATTGTCTAGTAACTTAATCGCTACAGTGTTTACAGATGCACAAGGTGAATATGGGATATCTTTAGAAACATTAACATCACCAGAAGTTTATGCATTTGAAGCATTTACAGCAGGAAACTAATAATTAAAAATAAGCTAAGGCATTTAGCCTTAGCTTTAAATTAAAATCTAGGAGGATTATATAATGAGTGGGAAAATAATAATAGATGGAAAAGAATATAATAAATTAGACATAATTAAGATAAAAGTTGATGATGAAGAAAAAGATAAAAATCAAATAACAGCAGAGGACACAAATGGGAAAGAAAGCATACAAATAAAAATAGTAGTTGATGACAAAAAATAAATGGAAAGTTTAAGTTCCTCTAAAGTTGTTATAAACAATAATTGCATAATTAGCAATGAAATCATAAATTTAAATATATTCTTGAAAAAGAATCATTATAATCTTATAGAAGGAACTGTATATAGCTCAGATAAACATATTATAAAAAATGCGTGTATAGAAATAATTGAAATAGACAAACGAACACTCGAAGAAGTTTTATTAGGATATTGTTTTACTAATGAATATGGGAGATATGGATATACATTAAATATAAAAGAGAATTGTCATTATGTATTTAATGTTTATAGTCCTCTATAAGACTAATTAAAAGCGGGGGTAGTTTTGAAGAGTGAACAATTAGAGTTAAAAGAAAATTTAAAAGATATAAGATTTGACGAGACTATTATAATGTTTGGATTTAATAAAGGTGAGTATTTAGAATGTTTAAAAGAATCCATTTGTGAAAAAAATAAGGTCTATATAATCGAACCAAATGATAAAGCATATGAACAATATAAAGATAAAATAAATGATAAAAATATTAGTTTAATATCTATAAATGATGAAAACTTAGATTTTATATTAAGTGAAATAATAAATAGTAAAAATTTTTTAAATTTTAATGTTCAAATATGTGAAAATTATGATGTTTTGTATGAAGAGGAATGGATTAAATTAAAGATATTGATAGATAATTTATATGATAAATATAGTGTTTATTTATCCACAATGGAAACATTTAAAAAAATAACGTTAGAAAATATATTATCAAATCTAAATGAAATAAATTATTCATATAAATTTGATTCATACATTAATGTAAATAAAAATGTTCCGTGTATCATAGTTTCAGCAGGACCTTCTTTAGATAAAAATTTAGAAGTGATGGTTAAAAATAAAGATAAGCTAGATAAGTTTTTTATAATAGCTGGAAATAGAACATTAAAACCATTATTAGAAAATGACATAGAGCCAGATGTTGTTGTATCAGTAGATCCTCAGGATATAACGTATGATATGGTGAAATATGGTTTTTACGCAAAGGTACCTTTGATATACTGTGAAAAAAGTAATTGTAAGTTAGTTAGAGAATATGCAGGTAAAAAAATAGTTGTGTCACAAGGAGCATTAAATAGTATAGAAAATTTAAAAGACATGATAGTATGTATGAGTGGAGGATCTGTAGCACATACTTGTACGGATATTGCATTTTTATTAGGATGTAATCCTATAATTTTTGTAGGCCAAGATTTTGCATATACAAATGAAAAAAGTCATGCATTAGTTGCAAAGAATAAAATAGATAATGATTTCAATAAAGAAGAATGTATAATCATAAAAGATATAAATGGAGACGATATTTATAGTTGTGACATACTAAATTTATATAAAGAAAATTTAGAGAATATGTTAAAACTATATACTCAATTAAACAAAGACATAGAATTTAAAAATGCATCCTATGGAGCTAATATAGATTATGCTAAACATGAGGAATTAAGTAACATATTAAACTATAATTATAAAGAGAAGAAAGCAAATATAGCGGATATTGGAGAAAATATAAATATAAATACTGAAGATATAGTATTTTCTATAAAGAATTATTTAAATGAAACAAAAAACAATATTAAAAAATCAAAAGAAATATGCAAAAATATATTAAAACATCCTACTAAAGATAATATAATGCAATTTGCATTAGTTTTAAAGTGTATAGATGATTTTATGAAAAATGAAAACAACATATATATGGAAAATTATATATCAAGTTTTTTAGTATATATAAAAGAGAAACTATTTAATATTAAATCTAGTGAATACGATAAATTGTCAAAAGATATAATGTATCAATGTAAAGTTTTTAGAGAGTATATGAATGACTTAGATTTACTTTTAAGTGAAATATCAGAAGTTGTAGAACAATTTTAAATAACTTAAGAATCAGTATAAGTTTGTTGTAATATAAAATTTATACTGATTTTTTATATGCATATAACCAAAATAAAGATAGTTTAACAATAATTACGAAAATGATATATTTTTTAACACACCATTACAAAGTAAATTTTATATGATATATAGGGAGAAAAAACTTAAAGGAAGTGAGTGTCATAAAAAAATTTGTATCTTTTATGGTGTGTATGTTTATGGTATTTGGAAACACTGCCTATGTAGCTGCTAATACCTATAAATCCAATGAAAAAAATGCTAAGTATGTGATAGCTCAAAATACAATTAATAAGATGAAGGTAAATGCCAGCTCATTAAATATAAGAAGTGGGCCAGGTACAAACTATAAAAAAATAGGAAGCTTAAAAAGAAAAGTTATCATTGATACGATAGATAAATGTGGAATTTGGTACAAGATAAAGTATAAAAATAGTTATGGGTGGTGCAGTGGAGATTTTTTACTACAAGTAAATAGTACAAATAATAATAAATCAAATAGTAATCAAAATCTATCAAAGGAAGATTTTATAATAATAAAAACATCTAATAATACTATGGCGTATTATAAAGATGGTGTTTTAGTTAAAGAATTTAATGTGGCTACAGGAAAAAAGTCAACTCCTACACCAAAAGGAAAATTTAAGATAGTAAATAAAATTGTAAACAGACCTTATTATAAATATAATATAAGAGGTGGAGATCCTAGAAATCCTTTAGGAAATAGATGGTTAGGACTTCAAGTAGGTAGTACTTATGGAACTACTTATGCTATACACGGAAATAATAATGAAAGTAGTATAGGTAAGAGTGTATCAGCTGGATGTGTTAGAATGCATAATAATGATATACAATGGCTGTTTGATCAAGTTCCAAAGCAAACTACAGTTATAATAAGTAATTCAAGTCAAAGTTATAATCAAATTGGGGCATCTTACAATATTAATTTACAAAAATAGACTAGAGTTAAACTCTAGTCTGTTTTTGTAAATTTTTTATAATTTTTTTTATTATCCATATATCTATTAATGTAAATTATGATTACCCCCATTATAGGAACTGACAACATCATTCCGATAAAACCTGTATAATTACCAGCAAGAGTAACTGCTAATATTGTAAGAACAGGTGGTACTCCAACTTGTTTTCCTACAAAGTGAGGTTCTAATATAGCGCTTTCTAATTGTTGAACAATTACCATTACAACTAACACTAAAATTGCTTTGTTAAATGAGAAAAATAAGTTTATAAAAACAGCAACTACAGTACCTATAATTGGTCCAAAGAATGGGATCATATTTGTTACACCAATTATTATTCCAACAAATACTGGATACTGAGATTTTAATAATAGTAAAATTACAGTACAAAACGTTCCATATATCAAAGAGTCTATAAACTTAGCAATTATATAAGAACCTATGTTTTTATCAAGTATTTTTCCGAATTCTTTTGCTTTTAAATAAAATTTACCAAATAAACATTCGCATAGGTCATTAACTATTTGAATTGTTTTTTCTTTAGAGATTAAGAAGTAAATAGAAATAACAATTCCTAAGAATATATTTACTGTATAAGTTACAACTAACCCTATTAGTTCTAGTAATGTCTGACTAAGAACTCCTGCAATTGATGTAACAGTAGGTATCACAGAACTTGTAATAAATTCCTTTATTTGTAATGTTGATTCAGGATTTTTAGTACTTATTTTAAATGTTGAAAGTATAGAATTAATTAAATCTTCTATTTCATTTATATTGTGAGGCATAAATGAATATAAATCAGTTATATTTTTTTGTATAATAGGAACAACATATAACCATATAAATACTAAGCAAGCTAATAGAATTCCATAGATTATAGTAACACTAATACCTCTATTAAGCTTAAACTTGTTTTGTAAATAACTCATAGGTTTATTAAGTATATAGGCAATTAAAAAACCTATTACAAATGGAGTTAAAACTCCTGATATTATTGTAATATTAGTACTTACAAATGACATTATGTGATCAAAGTTTTTGTAAAGAATAACTCCTATGAAAAATATTATAATAGGAATTATATACCGTATAGAATTTGAAGCTTCATCAATTAATTTTTTCATGCATCCTCCTACAAATTAATTTTTATAAGTTAATATTTATGTAGTATAACATTTTTAAAAAAATTTTAAAACTATAAAGCTTAAAGTTTATATAGTAGGAAAGAATAATAATAGATATATTGACCATAATAGGTATTGTAGTACAAATAAATTACATAAGGAGGAATAAAAATGAAAAAAAATGCTAAAGAACAATTACAATGTGCTTGTAATCAATTACAATCTGCAAAAGATGAATTAAATCAAGCTATGAGCACTGTTGAGAAACAACAAAATAAACAAGAGTTACAAAACACTTTAAGTGCTGTTGAAAGTGCTATGTCTGTAGCAAATACTGCTGTACAAAATTATAGAGATTAATAAAATATCAAAATGTAAATTAAAAAGTGTAGATTTTATTTTAAAATCTACACTTTTTAATTTATTGAAAGCTAAGTGTTGTTTATAGTAAAATTAAGAAGTAATATAAACAATTATGATAAGGGTTGATGATATTGAAGAGCACTTTAAATAAAAGGCAGAGTAAAATTATTAATATATTAAAAAACAGCAAACAACCTATAAGTAGTAAGGCACTAGCGGAGGATATAGGTTGTTCAACAAAGACAATTCAATTAGAAGTAAAAAATATAAACTCTATAATGGATAATATAAAAATAGAATCATCAAGAGGAGTAGGATATAACTTAGTTGGAGATATAAGTAGCATAAAAAATATAAAAGATGAATCTATAAGAGATGATTTTGATAGAATTGGCTACATACTTAAAAAAATAATTTTATTATATAATAGAGATACATTAAAAATAGAAAATTTGGCGGATGAAATGTATGTTAGTCTATCAACTATAAAAAATGACTTAAAAGAAGTTAAAAAAATACTCAAAACGTATAATCTAATAATAATATCAAAGCATAAATTAGGAATTAGCATTGATGGAGATAAAAATAATTTGATTAGATGTATAATAGAAATCAGCTTAAAGTACGAAGATATACATATTGAAGATTTTTTTATTGAATTTGTAAGTTTAAATATTATATCAATCCGAAATGAAATTTTAAATAAACTTGAAAATGAAAGTATTATTTTTACTGATTATGAGTTTAATAATATTTTTAATTACATACTTTTATATTTATCTTTAGAAAAGCAAATGGATTATAACGATTATATAGATAAATACATAAATCATTACAAAGAGCAGGTAAAAAATAAAAATAATGAAAGTACGAAAAACAAGGTGCTAGATTCTATAGATAAGTTTATTAGAAACTTAAAACTTGCAACTTCTATTGATTTGAGTGCTGATGAAGTTTTCAAGGATTATCTATGTAAACATATAATTAGTTTTTGTATAAAAAATGATTTAAACATAAACAATCAAAGCATTATATCTAATGATATTAAAATTAAGTATCCATTTGCATTTGAACTAGCTACTATAGCTAAAACTACATTAGAAGAAGATTTAAACATAGAGATAGATGAAAGTGAAGTAGCAAATATAGCTATTCATATTGGAGGGGCACTTCAAAGAAGCTCAAGTAATGAAAATCATAAAGTTTTAAAAACTATAATAGTATGTGCATCAGGTATAGGAACATCAATGCTTATAAAGGCTAAGTTAGAAGCGAAATTTGAAAAAAGACTTGAAGTTTTAAAAGTGATTCCATCATATTTAATACATTATGTAGGTATTATGGATGTAGATTTTATAATAGCTACAGTTCCTGTAGAAGTTAAAAATATTCCAGTGATTAAAATATCACCTTTTTTAGATGATAAAGAGGTAAATATAATTGAAAAGTTCTTAGATACTGGAAATATATATTATAATGTTAATTTATCAGATATATTTAGCCAGGACTTATTTTTTATAGATTTAGACTTTGACAACAAGTATGATGTAATAAGTTATATGTCAGATAAGCTATTAGAAAACAATTATATAGATGAAGAAATGAAAAATTCTTATATAGAAAGAGAAAAAATTGCTACTACTGAAATCGGAAATATGGTAGCTATACCTCATGGAGCTCATGGCAAAGTTTTTAAAAATGCTATAGCTATAGGTATTTTAAAAAGTAGTATGAATTGGGAAGTTGGACAAGTAAGACTTGTTGTAATGCTATCTCTTCAAAAAGAAAGCATATTAAACTATGAAGACTTATTTTCAAATATATATAAAAGAATAGATTCTATTGCCAAGGTAATAAGTATATGTGAATCTAAGAGATATGAAAAGTTTATATCAATGTTTAAATAAAACTAAATATATTTATTTCGACAAATTTCTCTTTTGATTAAGAGAAATTTTTTGTCTTTTAGGAAAATGTATTCAAGGTTATCATAAGTATATAAGATAACACTAGCGAGGTGATAATATGATTTACACAGTAACACTTAATCCATCTATAGATTATGTAATAAAATTAGATGATTTAAAAACAGGAGCAGTAAATAGAACAAATGAAGAAAATATATACCCAGGCGGTAAAGGTATAAATGTATCTTTAATATTAAATGAGCTTGGATATAACAATAAAGCATTAGGATTTGTAAGCGGATTTACAGGAGCATATATAAAAGATACTTTAAGATACAAAGGTTTAGAAGAAGATTTTATAAATTTAGAAAATGGATTTACAAGAATAAATGTAAAAGTAAAAAGTAGTAATGAAACAGAAATAAATGGACAAGGCCCAATAATTAATGATATGGATTTAAATGAATTATATACAAAGCTAGACAAGCTTAAGGAAAACGATGTATTAATTTTAGCAGGAAGTATACCAAACACATTAGATTCTTCTCTTTATGAAAATATAATGAAGAGATTAGAAAATAAAAATATAAGAATTGTAGTAGATGCAACAAAAGATTTATTGATGAATGTTTTAAAACATAAGCCATTTTTAATAAAACCAAATAATCATGAACTAGAAGAATTATTTAATGTTAGACTAGAAAATATTGATGACATAATAGTTTATGCAAATAAGTTAAAAGAAATGGGTGCTAAAAATGTATTAGTATCTATGGGAAAAGATGGTGCACTTTTAATTAGTGAAAATGGAGAGATTTTTGTAAGTAATGTTGCAAATGGAGAAGTTAAAAATTCTGTAGGAGCAGGAGATTCTATGGTAGCAGGGTTTATTGCGGGATATTTAGAATCAAATTCTTATGAAAAAGCACTACAATTAGGAGCAGCTAGTGGAGGTGCAACAGCATTTTCAAATGATTTAGCAAATAAAGATTATATATACAAATTAATAGATGAAATCAGAGTTGAAAGGAGATAAATTTTATGAGAATAGTCGATTTAATAGACAAAAGATCTATAAGTCTTGCTTTAAAAGCAAAGGATAAAAAAGATGCAATAGATAAGTTAGTAAATTTAGTAAATAACAGTGGAAATTTAAATGATAGATTAGAGTATAAAGATGCTATAATAGCTCGTGAAAATCAAAGTACAACAGGCATTGGAGAAGGAATAGCTATACCACATGCTAAAACGAAAGCAGTTAAAAATGCATGTTTAGCAGCAGGAGTTTGTAAAAATGGTGTAGACTACGAATCTTTTGACGGAAGTTTGTCCCATTTATTCTTCATGATAGCAGCTCCAGAAGGTGCAAATAATACTCACTTAGAGGTATTATCTAGATTATCTACGATACTTATGGATGAAGAATTTAGGTCAAAGTTAATAAATGCACAAAATGAAGATGAGTTTTTAAATTTAATAGATTATAAAGAAAAAGAAAAATTTCCAGAAGAAGAAAAAGAAGAAGTTTTAGAACAGAAAGATGTCGAAAATTCAAAATATCCTCAAATTTTGGCAGTTACAGCATGTCCAACAGGTATAGCTCATACTTTTATGGCAGCAGAAAGTTTAAACAAGCAAGCTGAAAAGATGGGCGTTAGTATAAAAGTAGAAACTAACGGATCATCAGGAGCTAAGAATATTTTAACTAAAGAAGAAATTGAAAATGCAAATGCTATAATAGTTGCAGCTGACAAAAAAGTCGATATGGCAAGGTTTAATGGTAAAAAAGTTATAATAACTAAAGTTGCTAATGGAATTCATAAAGCAGAGGAATTAATAACTAAAGCTGTAAATGGAGATGCTCCTATATATAATCATGGAGGAAATATAGAATCGTCAGAAGAGAAAGAGGATGAAACTGCATTTAGAAAAGTGTATAAGCACTTAATGAATGGAGTATCTAATATGTTACCGTTTGTTGTAAGTGGTGGTATATTAATTGCATTGGCATTCTTATTAGATAATTATTCTATAAATCCAGCAAACTTTGGCTCAAATACACCAATTGCTGCATTCTTTAAATCTATAGGAGATGTTGCCTTTGGATTTATGTTACCTGTACTTGCAGGATATATAGCGTATAGTATAGCTGATAGACCAGCGTTAGTTGTAGGTTTTGTTGGTGGAGCGCTTGCAAATGCAGGTGGGTCAGGATTCTTAGGAGCATTACTTGCAGGATTTTTAGCAGGATATTTAGTTCTTGGACTTAAAAAATTATTTAGTGTATTACCAGATTCATTAGATGGTATAAAACCTATACTACTATATCCACTATTTGGAACACTTTTAATGGGGATTATAATGACTTTTGTAATAATACCTCCAGTTGCAGCATTAAATGCTGGTATAACTAATTTCTTAAATGGACTTGGAACAAGTTCAAAGTTAGTTCTTGGATTAGTATTAGGTGGAATGATGGCTATAGATATGGGTGGACCTATAAACAAGGCAGCTTATGTGTTTGGGGTAGCATCACTTCAATCAGGTCAATATGAGATAATGGCAGCGGTTATGGCAGGAGGAATGGTACCACCATTATCAATAGCTCTTGCTACAACTTTCTTTAAAAATAGATTTACAAAAGAGCAACAAGAATCAGGAAAAGTTAATTATGTAATGGGATTATCATTTATAACAGAAGGTGCTATACCATTTGCAGCGGCAGATCCTTTAAAAGTTATACCAGCTTGTATTTTAGGATCAGCTACAGCAGGAGCTCTTAGTATGATGTTTAATGCAACACTTAGAGCACCTCATGGAGGAATATTCGTAGTTCCGGTTGTAGGTAATCCTATAGCTTACTTAGGAGCTATAGTAGCAGGATCTTTAGTAGGTATGTTTGCACTAGCAGCATTAAAAAAACCTATAGAAAATTAGTATAAATTAGAAT
>NZ_LBBT01000345.1 GCF_001006285.1 Paraclostridium benzoelyticum | reverse complement strand
CTTCAGGGTAAGTTCCTTTCAGATGACGAAGCTTACAATAAAAGAGTAGAGGCAAGAGCTCGTCCATATGTCATGATAGAAGGGGAGTTGTACAAACATGGAGTTTGTGCTCCGCTGCTCAAATGCTTATCCAGAACCGAAGGTATAGAGTTAATGAAAGAAATACATGCAGGCCTGTGTGGATCTCACATTGGATCTAGGCCGTTACTTGGAAAAGTTTTCCATCAAGGGTTTTATTGGCCGAAGGCAGCTTCGGATGCAGCAGATCTGGTTCAAAAGTACGAAAATTCAGATTTGAGAAAACTACTGACAAGTCTTCAAGAAAAATGCCTGGAATTAAAAGACGAGACGAATCTAGTCCAGTTGGTTGGGTCTATATTTCATACTCCTATTTAAAAGTCAAACACTTGA
>NZ_LBBT01000344.1 GCF_001006285.1 Paraclostridium benzoelyticum | reverse complement strand
ATAAATTAGGTAATACGTCAAATATCATAGTTTTTATAGTTGCAAAAAACTCTCTTGCATAATAAACCGGTACAAACTTACTTATAGATTTACTAGTGTAAAAATTAACATTTCCATACCCATTTACTTTGGCTAGTATAAAACTCCTAAAGCTGTGAAAATCAGTAGTGACCACCTTTACATTAAGATTTTTTATATCTTTATTGCTGTTTTTTTCTATTTTTTCTTTACTGTATTTAAAGTTTTCATATGTATTTGTAGACTTATCTTCTAGTATTATTTTATTTTTGTTTACACCATGTTCTACTAAATAATTTTCCATAGCTTTTGCCTCTGAAAGTTTTTCATCACTTCCTTGACCTCCAGATACAACAATATAACAATCATCTTTACTCTCATCTAAATATTGAATAGCTTTATCAAGTCGCCCTCTTAATGTTAAACTTGGCGTAGTATTTTTAACTGATGCACCTAGTACAATCAAATAATCACATTTGTCTTCTACATTGTTTTTCGGGAAAAATATTAATATAGCTTCTACTATTAAAAATATAGATAGAATTATAGTTAAAAATATTTTAATTACTTTTTTTAGCTTTTCATTAATATGTATTTTATTTTTTATAAAATGATATATTATAAGTAAAATACCTATAACTAAAAAGAAACCTTCAAAGGCCATTCCTCCATAAAACAATTCTAGGTAAATAAAATAACATATACCTAGCATACCTACTAATATATCTATGTATTTAATCATTCAGTTCCTCCTATGTAACATTCACTTCGCTTAAAGCGTAAAAAGGGAGCACCTTGAAGGATACTCCCATTTATAAACTATACAATTTTAATATTAACTATTCTTCGTCGAAGTTTAATCCTTCTTCTTCCATTAAAGTGTTGTATACAGCTACAACTGTTTCATACTCTTCATCATTTTCAAGTGGAGTTAATATATCTCCCTCTTCATCTGTATCAATTCTAAATATTAAAGCTTCTTCAGCCTCATTATCTTCTAAAGGCATAAGTATAGCATACTCTTTTCCTTCTGCTTCTAAAGTTAATATTATTTCAAATTGTATTTCATTTCCATCTTGGTCTATTAAGTTTACTATGTTTTCTTGCATTTATATCACCTCAAATTTTAATTATTTAAATATATTATAACTTATATCAATGTTATTTTACATAGATTTTACAAAATTCTTTTACTATCTAAATAACCTTGTAAAATTATTACTGCTGCAAGCATATCGATTACTTTTTTTCTTTTTTCTCTTCTAACGTCAGCTTCTATTAAAGATCTTTCTGCTGCAACTGTAGATAATCTCTCATCCCAGTATTCTATTTTTATACCCGTTTCTTGTTCTAATAACTCACAAAACTTTATAACTTTTTCACCTTGTGGTCCTAATGTTCCATTCATATTTTTAGGAAGTCCTGAAACTATTTTATTAACTTGTCTTTCTTTTATAATAGCTTTTAATTCCTCTATATCTTTTTTCTTTCCAACTCTTCTTACAGTCTTAACTCCTTGTGCCGTAATTCCCATAAGGTCACTAACTGCAACTCCTATAGTTTTATCTCCTACGTCAAGACCCATTATTCTTCCGTCTAATATCATTTAATTCTCCTCGGTCAACCAAATTTAATAATTATTCACTGTATGTATATACTATATTCTTATTGTACTCTAATTTCAACACATTATGTACAGAAAAAATTAACCTAGATATTATTTTTTTAATATCTAGGTTAATATTATACTACTCTTTATCAAAAATCATCATATTTACGCTCATAACCAATATTGGTATTAATATATAAATAGATGCTGTTCCAGCCGCAACAATTCCTGAATCATTAAAAATTAAAGTAACTATACACCCTACTGTTGTTGCTACAAATCCCTTAAATATATAAGGATATTTTTCTGACAACTTTTTAAAATGATTAGCAGGTTTAAAAATAAACTTAGTCATATATCCAGCAACTACTAAAGCTACAACAATTAATATATTGCTAGTTGCAATATCTACATTCATTTGTATCTTTCTAGTAAATGTTTGAATTATAGCAATTGGCCCATTTACAGATATCTGATTTACAAATCCAGATAAATGAGACTGGCTTTTAGACACTACATCTAATGCAGCAAATATACAAACAATCATTACTGGCACAAGTGATAGCAATATGCTCTTTTTAAGATCCATCCTAACATCAAACGCAAGTAATAAAAATAATGTATATGCCACAGATTCTGATATTGCTCCTCCAACATTTGCTCCCATTGATGGATAAGCACTAGTTATAAGTATAATTAGAGATGCTACAACTATAACCCATTTAGGTATTTTTTTGTAGTTCACTAATACTGACATTGCAAATATAGCACATCCTATAGTTATACCTTCATATTCATTTCCAACCCCATAGTATCTAGCACCTATTATAGCATCATAACTCATTATGTTATTTTGCATTAAGTGTGTTCCAAATATAGAATCAACTACTATTACTATAATAGTAAGTATAGAGAAAAATGCCATATACTTAATATCATCCTTAAAGAAAATTTTACCTATTAAATATAACACTAATAAGGTCCCAAATATTCCTAAGGTTATACTAGCTGGAGTTGCAAAATTAAAAATAGGCGAAACTATAAACGCTAAAGGTATAACTACCCCTAGTTTTATAAATTCTTTTAATATGCTAAAAACTAATTCTTTTTTAGGTAGTTTTTTCCTAAAGAAAATTAATAGTACCGTGCATATAATCCATGCTACTGCAACTATTCCCACAGTAGTGTTTACAATAGGAGTTCTCACGCCTAGCATAGATACCATTTTATCAAATTCATGATTGATAAAACTTATATTATCTTCTTTATTAACTTCCTCAAATGCTCTTCCTACCATTTTTTCATTTTTTAGATCAAACTTAGAAAGTATATCTACTCCTATATCTAAGTTTCCAACTACACCTTCTCTTCTTGTTGTAGCAGATTTTAAAACTCCCTTTTGAGATCCTTCAAATTTAATTACAGGAGATAGCCTTTTTTGATTTTTATAATCTTCTTTACTTGGAAAAGCTGACATTATATAAATCGTATCATTCTCATCAACCATTTTAAAAACTTCTTGTAAATAATCATCTATATTTTTATAAATATTTTTTTTCATATTATTGTAAGTTTTATCATTTAAATAGTTTTTGTAATCATCTAATCTATACGTATCTCCAAGTTCCACAAATAAAACATCACTATTATCATAAAACTTTTTAGTTTCACTTTTTAGTTTGTTATAATCTGTTCTTATTCCATAGGGCATAGTGTTGTCTTTGATATTTATGTTGTCTACATTACCATCGTCAACTCTACCTATGTTATCCATAGCCATTAATGCTATGTTTCTATTTTTTATTAGTTCTCCATTATTAACTCTATCTGCGTTACCTATAACAGATGCCCTTAATTTATGATTTGATAAAGTCTGTCCTAACGATCCAAGTACAGAACCATAAGAACCATTCTCTAAGTTCTCACTTAGAGAATGGTTTATTGTCATATCATTTATTTTCTTGGGATTGTGTCCTGTTTCAGCTTTATACGCCTTTGCATTACCTTTATTAACTTCTTCAAAGTTAATTAGGCTCTGGTTTGGCAAGGTAACTTTTCCTCCAGCACCTACAGCTGCATATGACCTTCTGTCATCTGTTCCTCTGTCACCTCTAATATTCATAAGCCCTATATAGCCTTCTTTTTCCATCTTTTTAGATAGAGAATCTATACTTAGCATGTCTTCAAGGCCAGTTCTATTTAAATCAATTACTATTGCCTTGCCTTTATCATCAGCAAAACAAATGCTAGGAACAGAACTTATAAGTATCATTAAAATTGTTAATAAGGATACAATCTTTTTTTTCATAAGATTGACCTACTTTCTATTGTTCAAATAATAAGTGATAACCTCTTCTAATATTTCATCTCTTTCAAATTTCTTCATTATCCCTCTAGCATTATTGTGACTTGTTATATAACTAGAATCTCCTGAAAGTATATATCCTATAATTTGATTTATTGGGTTATATCCTTTCTCTTGAAGTGAATCATAAACTAAGTCGATAGCCTCACTAACACTCATTTGTTCAGATGTTATACCTTCGAATTTCATTGTATAATCCATATTTTCATTCATACTACAACACCCCTATCTTTAATATTTATTTAAATTTATTATTTCACTTGAGTTTTTAAAACCTCTTTTGCATGATTTAACGCTTCGTCAACCTTAGCTACATCTGGAGCTCCAGCTTGTGCCATATTAGGTCTTCCTCCACCTTTTCCTCCTGCTACTTGAGCTACTTCTCTAACTATATTTCCAGCGTGAACACCTTTTTCAAGTACATCTTTAGTAGCTGTAGCAACAAAGTTTATTTTTCCTCCTGCTACATTTCCTAATACTACTACTCCAGAAGCTAACTTGTCTCTTAAAGTATCTGCAGTGTTTCTAAGTGTATCCATATCCATGTCTTCAAACTTAGCTGTTACTATATTTACTCCATTTATATCTGTCTTAGAGTCTAATATAGAATCTGCAGATTGTAAGCTCATTTTTGCTTTTACTTCATTTAATTCTTTAGCTAATGACTTGTTTTCGTCTAATAAGTTAGTTACTCTTGCTACTAAATTATCTTCTTTAGCTTTAACAGATGTACACACTTCATTTATTAAATCTTGCTTGTTATTTAAGAAGTAATATACTTCTTTACCAGTTATAGCTTCTATTCTTCTTACTCCTGCTGCAACTCCACCTTCAGAAAGTATCTTAAACATACCTATTTGAGAAGTATTTGTTAAGTGAGTACCTCCACATAATTCCATAGAGAATTCTCCCATTGAAACAACTCTTACTTCATCACCATATTTTTCTCCGAATAATGCTGTTGCACCTTTTTGACCAGCTTCTGTCATACTCATAGTTTCACAAGTTATATCTAATGCTTCAAATATAATATTGTTTACTTTTTCTTCAATAAGCTTTAACTCATCTTTTGATATAGATTCAAAGTGAGTTACGTCAAATCTTAATCTTTCTGGAGTAACAAGTGATCCAGCTTGGTTTACGTGATCTCCTAAAACTTCTTTTAATACTTTATGAAGAACATGTGTAGCACTGTGGTTTCTTGCTGAAGCTAATCTAACTTCTTTATTAACCTTAGTATATACTACATCTTCAAGTTTTATAATTCCTGATTTAACAATACATATATGCTTTATAGTGTTATTTGGACCTTTTTTAGTATCTAAAACTTCTACTACTAAATCTTCATTTTTATTAACTAAAAGACCTTTGTCTCCAACTTGTCCTCCACCTTCTGCATAAAATGCAGTTTTATCAAGAACTATTACAACTTCATCACCAACACTAGCTGAGTCTACTAATTCATTATTTTTAGCTATTCCCTTAACAGTTGATTCTATAGATAGAATATCATATCCTTCAAAGTTTGTAACTATATCTTTATCTAATTTAGCTATAGCATCTTCTTTCCATGCTTCTGCATCCATATTTCCTCTTGCATCTCTAGCTGTTTGTCTTTGTTTTTCCATTTCAGCTTTGAAGCCTTCTTCATCTATTTCTAAATGTTCTTCTTCTAATATTTCTTTTGTTAAGTCAACTGGGAATCCATAAGTATCATATAATCTAAATGCGTTCTCTCCACTTAAAGTTTTCTCATTTTTAGCTTTTAACTCTTCTATATACGAAGATAATATTTCATTACCTTTGTCTATAGTTTCATTAAACTTTTCTTCTTCTATTCTTATAACTTTTTTAATGTAGTCAGCTTTTTCAACTAACTCTGGATAAGCTTCTCCACTTACAGATATAACTTCATCAACTAAGTTGTATAAGAATGGGGCTTTCATTCCAAGTAATTTACCATTACGAGCAGCTCTTCTTAATAATCTTCTTAAAACATAACCTCTACCTTCATTTGATGGTAGTACTCCATCCGCAACTAAGAAACTTACACTTCTTATATGGTCAGTTATTATTCTTATAGATTTATCAGTTTTATATTCTTTTCCATAAGTTGAATTTGTCATTTTCTCAACGGCATTTAATATTTGCTTTATAGTATCTACATCAAATATAGTATCTACGCCTTGCATTATACATGCAATTCTTTCAAGACCCATACCTGTATCTATGTTTTTGTTCTCTAATGGGTTATAGTTTCCTTCTTCATCTTTGTTAAATTGAGAGAAAACATGGTTCCAGAATTCTAAATATCTATCACAATCACATCCTGGTTTACAATCTGGATTATCACATCCATACTCTTCACCTCTATCAAAGTGAATTTCTGAACAAGGTCCACAAGCACCAGTTCCTATTTCCCAGAAGTTATCTTCTTTCCCAAGTCTTACTATTCTTTCTTTTGGTATACCTATTTCTTTTTCCCATATTTCGAAAGCTTCGTCATCTTCAAAGTATACACTTACCCATACTTTATCTTGAGGTATGTTTAAATGTTCTGTAACAAACTCCCATCCCCATTTTAAAGTTTCTTCTTTAAAGTAATCTCCAAAAGAGAAGTTTCCAAGCATTTCAAATAATGTGGCATGTCTAGCTGTAACCCCTACATTTTCTATATCACCTGTTCTTACACACTTTTGACAAGTAGTCATTCTCTTACTTGGTGGAATCTCTGTTCCTGAAAAATAATTTTTAAGAGGTGCCATACCTGCATTTATTAATAATAAACTTTTATCATTATGTGGCACTAATGAATAACTTGGTTGAACTAAGTGTCCTTTTGATTCAAAGAATTTTAAAAATTTACTTCTTATTTCGTTTAATCCCATTTTTTGCATTTTAAATTTCCTCCTTAAATTTGCTACTTTTCTATGAATTAAAAAATCCCCGCCTCTATAATACTATAGGGGCGAGGATATATCTCGCGGTACCACCCTAATTACTGTAAAAAATCTACAGTATCTTCGGAAAACCTTAAGTTATAACGGAACTACCGTCAACTCCTACTTAGTTTCAAAGTTGATACTCCAAGACTGCTTCAATTAATCTATCATAAGGGCTTTCACCTATTCCCTCTCTCTGTAATGCATCAATTAATTTACTATTTCTTTTCACTGTATTTAAAATTATTTTATTTCTATATGATTAATAGTTATATTACTAAATTTTATAAAAATAATCAATAGTTTTTTATTATAGGCTTTTTTCTATTATTCCTCCACCTACAACTTTTTCTCCATCATACATAACAACTGATTGACCTTTAGTTATGGCTCTTTGGGGTTGATCAAATACTATTTTAACTGTATTTTCTCCGATTTTACTTACTGTCGCATCTGATGGTCTCGCTGAATATCTAACTTTAGCTTGTACTCTTAGAGGTTCTTTTATATCATCTATTGAGATTAAATTTACATCCTTAGCTATTAATGCATTTGAGAATATATCTTCATTATCACCTAATACAACTGTATTTTTAACTGGATCTATATCTACAACAAACATAGGCTTTCCAAATGCAATTCCTAGACCTTTTCTTTGACCTATAGTATAGTTTATTATTCCCTTATGCTTTCCTAATACGTTACCATTAGTATCTACGAAAAATCCTGGATCAATTCTTTTTTTAGAATGTTTTTGAACATATCCCGCATAGTCATTATCTTTTACAAAACATATTTCTTGACTATCTGGTTTATTATGAACCTCTATTCCTATTTCTTTTGCAATTTCTCTTACTTTATCTTTTTCATACTCACCTATAGGAAGTAAAGTATGTTCTAATTGCTCTTGAGTTAAATTGTATAATGCATAGGTTTGGTCTTTTTTATCCGTAACAGACTTTTTAAGTAAGTATCTACCTGTCTCTTCATCTTTTTCTATTTTAGCATAGTGACCTGTAGCTACATAATCACACCCTATTTGACGAGCTTTATTAAAGAAATCATCAAATTTTATATGCTTATTACAAGCTATACAAGGATTTGGAGTTCTTCCGTTTAAATATTCATCTATAAATGGATCTATTACCTTTTCTTTAAATACATCGCTAAAGTTTAATACGTAAAAAGGTATACCTATTCTATCAGCAACTTTTCTTGCATCTTCAACTGCTGATAATGAACAACATCCACCTTCATTTTCTATAAGTTCATCATCTTCGTCTTGCCATAATTTCATAGTAACACCTATTACATCATATCCTTGTTCTTTTAAAAGATATGCTGCAACAGAACTATCTACTCCACCACTCATACCGATCATTACTCTTTTTTTCATTTTATCACCTCGTTCTTTATATTATATATACTTTGATATATTTTTTAAAGTATTAACTTATAGGTTGTCCATTAAATCATTTGCTTTTTTATATAAATTATGATTTTTTATAAATTCTCTATAAGTTTTTATAAACCAAATTCCAAATACTAAAACTACTATATATATAGGCCAAACCACTATACTTATTACTGCAAATATAATGCTAATTATAACCCCAATCATTCCTATTATTATTTTTGTATCCATTATTTGAATAAAGTCAGGAAAATAGCTTATACTAAACCAACTCATCGAGCTTAAGATTAACATTCCAAATATCATTATACCCGTAAAAACAACTGGAGGAACTATAAGTACTTTTGAAATTATTTCCAAAGGTTTCTCTAGTACTTTTCTTAATGCCCAGTTTTTACTTGTATTAACATAATTTTTAAGTTTTTTATTTATATAATTTAAAAATTGCGTTTTATCCATTTCATTGCTCCTTTTAAAATACACACTACTATGTTTTACATAATAGTATACCATAAAACAATTAAGATGTCT
Organism: Paraclostridium benzoelyticum; assembly: GCF_001006285.1. Classification (GTDB taxonomy): domain Bacteria; phylum Bacillota; class Clostridia; order Peptostreptococcales; family Peptostreptococcaceae; genus Paraclostridium; species Paraclostridium benzoelyticum. Next base: position 2,593 of record NZ_LBBT01000344.1, on the reverse strand, counting down.
TTAAATGATATATCCATATTAATTCACTTATATAGTAGTCATATTGTTAAATAATCCTCTTATAAAGTTCGTGTTTATGTTTAAAATTTTCTAAATTTGGTATCAATAATAATAAACTTATTAAAAAGGAGGTGCTTCAATTACTATGGATTTTAAAAACATAAATACTTTGCCTACTTATAGTGACGATAGGATTTGCGTCTTACTTTATAACTTTAATTCAAAAGATTTAAGTATGTTGAAAAATATATGCAACCTAATAGGCCTAAAAGACCAAATAGTCCTTGTGCCTAAGAATGCTACAACTTTAGTAAAAGATATTTTAAATAATAATATAGATGAAAGTTGCGAAGATGGATTAAAGCATAACGCCGTTATATTTAATAATGTAGACCATGTTAAAATTCACTCTTTTATGGAAGCTCTTAAAAAATTTAGGATACAAAGACCTTTAATTGCTGTAGTTACTGAAACTTCCATTGACTGGGAATTAAATACTGTAATACAAAACTTAATTGAAGAAAGAGAAGCCTTAAAGTCAGGGAAACCTCTTAATCACTAAATTTAAAAAGCGCCCCGCAACAAATGCTACAGGGTGCTTTTTGTTTTATTTAAAATTGTCCTAAGTCATTTTTAACTTCATCGGTGCATAGAAAAATGCAATAGCTGAAATTATCCAAAAGCTGATATTAAACTTTATAACCAACGAAGCTAAAAATGTTATTCCCATTATATTCAATGCCATTATAGACTTTGTTTTTTGATAAGTATAAAGTCTTAAATATGCATATGCATCTCTTATTAAAAAATAATAAACAATATACTTTATAGTTTCAGTTATAGTAAGTAAATATACAAATTTGATATCAACCCCTAACATATTTTTCAATTGAATTACAAATAAATATGCTAATCCAAAATATACAGTAGATTTAGAACAATATATGTAATTTGCATACTGCCTAATATTTTTCAAAATATATAATTTTCTTTTACCCTCTTCATTCAAAGACTTAATCCTATCTCCAATAAATAAGCTTGCAAAATAAGTCATTATAATAGTTCCGAGAGGAAGTGTAGCTATAAACATGTAAAATAAAACTTCTTTAAATCCATCACTCAAAGGCCAAGGCGCTACCATATTTTTATAATCCTTTATAAAACTAAATCCAATTAATTTAGAAAACCACACATCTACCATAACCATTATAAAGCAAGATACTATGCTCAAATAAAATAAATCATCAAAGATTTTAGTCTTTTTAGTTATAACATAACCACACATAATTCCAATAATCATACTTTGGCTCATGCAAATTGCCGATCCTATATTACCCATTACTAATCCTACAATAACTAAACAAGTTATCATTGCAAGTACTGTAAATTTAAAGTTACATCTTAAATATATAATCGCTATAAAAATAGGAACTATTATATCTATGTAAAGTCCATACAAAAGCCCTGTAGATATTGCAAATATACTGCAAACTATAAAAAGTGCCGACATTATAGCTGCCTCAGTCATCTTTCTTATTTCCATATAAAGCCTTCTTTCTATACAAAATTCACTTATATGATTTTTCCAAGGATATAAAAAATATATTAGTTAACCAAGTTTATAAGTGATTTAAAATATACACATTGATACATTATAACATAGACCTTAATAAAATTGTTTATACATTAAAATAACTACAATCTAGTTTTTACCAAGATTGTAGCTACTTTTAAATTTAATATTGCTCTTTTTTAATAAATAAAAAAGGATTAACTCTAATAGCATTGCTATATAAAAACGGATAAAACTTTTTTAGATATTCTAAATAAAAAACCCACTGTATGACAATATTTTCGTATACTCTTAATATGTCATTTTCTAAGTGTTTTTTACTAACTTCTTCTAAAGTATTACTTTCAAAGAATAAAATTTCATCTCTTAAATGTATTATGGACATTATTAAATCTGTAAAAGTTTGATTTTGCAATAAATTCTCATTACTTATTAAATTAATAAGTAAATTATTATTTTCTACTAATAAGTTCTTTATAGAATTTAAATCTATTTCATCTATTTCTATATTATAATCATGATTAGTTAGTGTAGTTCTAACATATTTAAGATCCTCAAAGTTAAAATTAAAGTCACTTGTATTTTTATCTGATACAATTATATAATGCATTAATTTTCCGCCAATCTCAGTGAAAAATATTCCTATTAGCATATTCAGCTTTTCTATTCTCTCTTTTTTAGATCTATGATCAATTAACTTCTCAAGAATTATAGTAACAACTAAACTATTTATAGGTATAAAACATAAATTCATTATAGAATAGTATGCAGTGTTTAAAGCTTGTCCAAACACCATAAAGTGGATAGTAAACATAATTACAGATAAAGATATTAATATAAAAGATATAAATAAATAGTATTTAATTTTTTTCATAAGCACTCCCCTTAATATTTTTACACATTTACTAATTATAGCATACGTTAATTACATTAAATTTCCTTAATTTTATATTTATATAATTAATTATTTCCTTTTAATATAAGGTACTTTAAAAAACTTACTTTATATTCATTCAAAAA
>NZ_LBBT01000036.1 GCF_001006285.1 Paraclostridium benzoelyticum | reverse complement strand
TAGGAAATTTAAAGTAAATGTAGAAAAATATATATAATTTCACAGAAAATTCATATTGAACCGATAATATATATATAGAAGTAAAATTTTGGACATAAAATATGATCAAAAGGTTACAAAAAAAATACAAATTTAGAAAATTTGTTTTGCTTTAATTTTATAAAAAGAAGGGAGATTAAGTATGATTGATAGAAAAATTGCAACAGCTATATCGGTAACATCTTTAGGTATAGTGCTATCAGGAACTGCTGTATTTGCTAATGCTAAAACAGGAACAGTAACAGCAAGTGCATTAAATATAAGAAGTGGGCCATCAACAAGTAACTCAGTAGTGGGGTATGCTTATAAAGGCGATAAATTACAAATATTAGAAACATCAAATGGATGGTACAAAGTTAAGCTTTCAAATGGAAAAATAGGTTGGGGAAGCGGAAAATATATAAACGTATCTGGAGATTCAAGTTCAGAAGCTCCATCAAGTGGAAAAACAGGAACAATAACAGCAAGCGCATTAAATGTAAGAAGTGGACCATCTACAAGTTACGGGAAGGTGACTATGGTTTACAAAGGTCAAAGTGTAACTATATTAGAAAGTTCAAATGGATGGCATAAAATAAAAACTCAAAATGGGCAAATAGGATGGGCAAGTGGAGATTATATAAGCACATCTGGAGGTTCTAATAATGGAGGAGGATCAACAGAAACTCCATCAACAGGTAAAGGAACAGTAACAGCAAGTGCATTAAACATAAGAAGTGGACCATCTACAAGCAATTCAATAGTAGGAAAAGCATACAAAGGAAATACTGTAGATATATTAAGTAGCTCAAATGGATGGTATAAAGTAAAATTATCAAATGGACAAGTAGGATGGGCAAGTGGTGATTACATAAACACATCTGGAGGCTCAGATAACGGATCTAATAATGGAGGAGGGTCAACAGAAACTCCATCAACAGGTAAAGGAACAGTAACAGCAAGTGCATTAAACATAAGAAGTGGACCATCTACAAGCAATTCAATAGTAGGAAAAGCATACAAAGGAAATACTGTAGATATATTAAGTAGCTCAAATGGATGGTATAAAGTAAAATTATCAAATGGACAAGTAGGATGGGCAAGTAGTGATTATATAAGTAAAGGTGGAGAAGGTTCAGGAGGTTCAGAAGGCTCAGGTGGTGGATCATCTGAAACTAGTAATGCTCAGGCTATAATAAATACAGCTAAAGCTCAACTTGGAAAGCCTTATGTATGGGGAGCTGAAGGACCTAATAGTTTTGACTGTTCTGGGTTAGTATATTATGTATATGGACAACATGGCAAAAAAATGCCAAGAACATCAAGAGAACAAGCTAATGTAGGAACTACTGTAAGCCAATCTCAATTACAACCTGGAGATTTAATTTTCTCAAGTACTGATGGTAGTGGAGGAGTTAATCATGTAGGTATATATATAGGAAGTGGACAGATGATACATGCACCTAAACCAGGAGATGTAGTAAAAACTACTAATATAAATTCATCATATTGGCAAAATACGTATGTTAAAGCAAAGAGAGTTTTATAGATATTAGGTGATAGGGAGATATTTTCAAGGAAAATATCTCCCTATCGTAATTTTAAAGTGAATTATGCGTAGAATTTTTTTATTATTTAAGGTAATACTATAGTGTAAAACTTAAATATATTTTATAATTAATTTAGATAAATTTGGAGGTGGAGAAGTGAAGAAAAAAGTAACATCTTTAGTTTTAGTGCTTATAATGCTAATATGTATTACACCTATAAATGCATTTGCAAATAGCAATCATAAAACTATTGTTATAAATATGAACAGAAGTAATTTTGTAGATTTCCTAGAAATTCCTACGTTAAAAAAACAATTAGAAAATAGAGGATACATAGCATTAATGAATGTAAGAGGTGACCAAGGAACGGGGGATAATAGGTCATATGCAAGTATTGGAGCTGGAGGAAGAGTAAATACATATAGTACTGATTTTAGAGGTTTTAAAGATGTAGATAAAGACAACAAAATTACATATGAAAGTGCTACAGGCAAAAAGGCAAAAGGTGTTAATGATACAGATATTAATTTATCTATAAACGATAATTTAGATAAAGGAAAATATGGATCTACATTAGGTGAATTGGGTCAAACTTTAAATAAAAATAATTTAAGTGTCTCAGTACTAGGAAATGCTGATATAGGAACAAAACCAGAAGAACTAAATAGAAATATTGCTGCAATGGCAATGGATAACTATGGAAGAATAGATAGTGGTAATGTAGACAGTATAAATAAAATTGATGAGAGTATGCCTTTTGGATTAAGCACAGATTACGATAAGTTAAAAACTGAAACTAAAAAGCAATATGATAAAAGTGACGTAGTATTTATAGAGTTAGGTGACACATATAGACTAGATTTATATAAGTCATACCTAAATGAGAATACGTACAAATCTATGGAAAAGAAAATTCATAAAGATATAGATGAATACTTAAAAGAAGTATTTAGCATTGTAGACAAAAATGATACAGTATATATAATGAGTGCATTTCCTAAGGATATAGATTATAAAAATAAAAGAAGACTATCACCTGTAGTAAAGTTTGATGGATCTGGAAAAGGGCTATTAACATCAGCAACGACTAGAAGAGATGGTGTAATAGGAAACGTAGATATAGGTGCAGGAATACTTGCAGATTATAAATTGACATCGGATAATATGGTAGGAAGAGTATTAGAGAGTATAAAAAATGAAGATAATATAAATTTTATCGAAAAAGAATACAGTAAAATTGTTAATATTTCAGATGTGAGAAGTGGTATAATTCAATTTTTTATAAACTCGATATCTATAGTTTTAGGATTAAGTATAGTATTACTATTATTTAGAAAAAAATTAGAAAGTAAATATAAAAAAAGTATAAAAAAAGTATTTAGTGTTTTGAGAGAGTTAAGTAAATTTGGATTAATAATGCCAATAGCATTTTTATTAGCGCCTATGTTTAATTTCAATACAAAGTTAGGCATTTATTTATCTATATGTACACTTACTCTGGTTATATACTTTATTTCAAAATTAATATTTAAATCAGATAATAAACAAATTGGATTTTATGCAACTTTATCAATTTTTGTTATAATAGTAGATGCGTTATTAGGTTCATACTTAATGAAAAATAGTATAATGTCATATGATGCAATAGTAGGGGCTAGATACTATGGAATAGGAAATGAATATCAAGGTATAATCATAGGATCTTCAATAGCGTCAATGTCTATTTTAGTTATAAATAAAAAGTTACCTAAATTAATTGTTCCAATATTATCACTAATAATTTTATTTATTAGTGCGTCTCCAACAATGGGGGCAAATGTTGGATCTGCTATTTCAGAAAGTGTAGCATTAATATTATTTACAATGCTTGTATTTAATGTGAAAATAGATTTTAAGAAAGCCATTTTAATTTTATTTGGAGCTGGATTGGTTGTATTAGGATTTGCAACTATAGATATGTTAAGTGGATCGGAATCACATTTATCATTATTTATCAATCAAATTTTAGCAAATGGACCAACGGCAATTTTAGAAACATTTGGACGAAAAATTTCTATGAATATACAACTTATGCAAACAAGTTCATGGGTATATATAATATATGTAGGTATTATAGGTTTAATAGTAACTAGCATTTTTTATAAAAAAGACTTTACAGAAATGATGAAAAGTGAAAGTTATGGAAAAAAGGCTATAGTATCAATTGGGGCAGGAGCTATAGTAACATTCATTGTAAATGACTCAGGTGTAGTTTCAGCAGCAACAACAATGTTATATATAATTATACCTCTTTTAATACTTTTAGTTAATAAAGTGATTTTAAAAGAAAAATAAAAAAATAGCGTATTTTATACGCTATTTTTTTTTATTAAGTAACAACATAGGCTAATAAATCATAAATTATAATAAATGAAAAGCACTAGGTAGAAAATGGGGGAGTTTTTATGAAAAAGCAGAGAATAGGAACAGTTGTATACTCAAATGAAAATAGTGCTAAAGTGAAACTTGAACCTAGCAAAAAACACTTAAATATTATAAATTATCAAGGAAATAAAGATAATATAATAACTGCAAATAATTATATAGGTGCTAAGTCAGGTCAATGTGTTTGCATAGAGTTTAATAACATAATATCTTTTAAATTAATTTATATATTGTATATTCAGCCTATATTATTTGCTTTATTAGGATTATTAATTGGATTTTATATGTCTATAGCAATAAATCAACCTAGTTTATTGTATGAAATAACATTTTCTTGTATTGTATGCACTATAGCTATAATATATAAAGATTATTACAAAGAAAAAAACAAAGCTGAAATAAATATAAAACCTGATATAATAAAAATTTTATAAATGATAGTAAAAAGAGATATTCCATAGTTAGTTTGGTAAAGCTATATGGAGGTCTCTTTTTTAAATTTATTAGCATTTATTAACATGACGTAGTATAATTTAATATAGAATAAGTAAGGAGATGATTTAATGAATTTAAATAGAAATGATGAGTGTTGGTGCAAAAGTGGCAAAAAATATAAAAAATGTCACATGGAATTTGATATTAAACTAGAAGATTTAAAAAGAGCAGGAAATGAAGTTCCAACACATGATATTATAAAAAATAAAGATCAAATAGAAAAAATAAAAGAAAGCGCAAGAATAAATAACGAAGTATTAGATTTAGTAGGAGAAAAAATTAAAGCAGGTATGACTACTGAAGATATAAATAAAATAGTACATGAATATACAGTATCTCAAGGTGCTATTCCAGCTCCTCTAGGATATGGAGGTTTTCCAAAAAGTGTTTGTACATCTATAAATTCTGAAATTTGCCATGGGATACCTAGTGAAGATGTTGTATTAAAAGATGGAGATATAATAAATGTAGATGTATCAACTATATACAATGGATATTTTTCAGATGCATCAAGAATGTTTATGATTGGAAATGTGAGTGAAAAAGCTAAGAAATTAGTTGAAGTTACAAAAGAATGTTTAGAAAAAGGAATTGAGGCTGTAAAGCCATGGGGGAATATTGGAGATATAGGGTTTGCTATCCAACAGCATGCTGAAAAAAATGGATACTCAGTTGTTAGGGACTTTGGTGGTCATGGTATTGGATTAAGTTTCCACGAAGATCCATTTGTGTTCCACTATGGATCAAAAGGAGAAGGAATGGTATTAGCTCCTGGAATGATATTTACTATAGAACCTATGATAAATGAAGGTGGATATGATTTATACATAGATGCTGATAATGAGTGGACTGCATATACTGATGATGGGTCTTTATCAGCTCAATGGGAACATATGATTTTAGTAACAGAGGATGGAGTAGAGATATTAGCTAAGTAAAGTAAAAACTAAGTAATAATTAAATAATAAAATTAATAAATTATGCATATTTATAGTATTATAAAGTTACTTTCAAAGAGGTGATTTATGACAAGAAATCAAAGTAAAGTAACAACAAATAATACTAGTGATAATATTAAACAAAAGTCTGATTGTACTAATAAGAAAAAAGGTTTAGGGTTATCTAGATATACATATGCAGATTATGTTATTTTATCATCTACTTTAGCTTATGCTATAGGTGAAGAATTAAATGATGAGGATTTAACTCTCTTTATAGTATTTTTAGGTCAAATATCAGCTGATTTATCTTTAATACGAACTAAGAGAGGTCTATTACCTGTAAATCTAGCTGGAACTCAAGAAGATGAAGATGTAGTATTAGCAGAAGAAACAGAGCAAACTATAGAAGCTGTAACATCTGCTGAATTGAGTAGAAGTAAAAAAAGAAAAGTTAAAAAAAGAAAAATAAAAAAGAAAAAGACTTTATAATTGTATTATGTTAAGTCTTTTTCTTTTTTATTTTAATATCTTAGTTTTTGAACAGTGATATATGATAACATGTAGTTGTTCAAAGAGGAGAATTTTTTATGAATTTAATAACAATTTCAAAAAAATCAGTGAATTATATTCAATAAATATATATAATTAAATAAAGGGAACTTAAAAAATTTAACAGGAGTGATATTTTGCGGTCAGAGTTAAAAAAAGTAGCAACTATTATTATAGGAGCTACAATATTGGCATTTGGAAGTTACAACTTTAATTACCAAAATAGTGTTACAGAAGGTGGGGTTTTAGGATTATTATTACTAATCAAAAATGTTTTTGATATATCTCCATCTTTAACTAGTTTAGTTATTGATTTATCTTTATTTGCATTAGGAACAAAATTTTTTGGTAAAAAATTTTTACTGTACTCAATACTTTCAACATTTACATTTTCAACTATGTATAATATATTTGAGAGTATTGGATTTTTAGTCCCAAACCTTGAACATAATATGCTTTTAGCAAGTATACTAGCGGGAATAGGAGTGGGAATAGGAGTAGGTCTTGTTGTAAGAGGTGGTGGAGCATCGGGTGGCGATGATGTAATAGCACTTATAGGCAATAAATTTACACCACTGAAAGTTAATCATATATATTTGATAAGTGATGGTATAGTTTTATTTTTGTCATTAGTTTATTTAGATTTTAGACAAATAGTGTTTTCATTAATAGCAGTTACTATAAGTGGCAAAATAATAAGTATTATATACAATGATGAAGATAGCGACAAAGAAGATGAACAAGAAGAAACTATATTAGTTTAGTAAAATAAGCACTTATTAATAAGTGCTTATTTTTTGCTATTTAGGGTATACTTAAGTTTGGGCATAATATTAAATGCAAGATATGACAATTCAAAAGAACGGGGGAAAAACATTGAAGAAATTTAAATTAATAACTATAAGTTTAATAATTATGGTAGGAATAATATTTATTGTGGGGTGTAGTTCAAAATCAAAAATTGAAAGTGCAATTGATGATTATAATAAATCTTGGCAAAGCCAAGATTTTGAAAAAATGTATACTATGCTTTCAGAAAAATCTCAAAAAAATATAAGTAAAGAGGATTTTGTACAAACATATACAGATATATATACTCGTATAAAAGCTAAAAATATTAAAATTTCTAAATCAGATCAAGAATTAGAAGAAGGTAAAGATGCTTATTTAAATGTTAGTATGGATACAGTTGGTGGAAAGCTAGACTCATCTAAAATTAAAATAGATATGATTAAGGAAGGTAAAGGGTATAAAGTTAATTGGGACTATGGATTAATATTACCTGATTTAAAAAAAGAAGACAAAGTAGGAATAGATACTGACTCTTACAAGGGAAAAAGAGGTAGTATCTATGATAGAAATGGCAATTTAATTGCAGGTGAGGGACAACTAAAACAAGTACAATTAGATTTAAAGAAATTTAAAGATGGAAGTGAAAGTAATAAAATTAGTGATATGGCCAATATATTGGATATAAGTCCTAGCTATATTGAAAAAAAAATAAATTCAAATACAAATCCAGACCATGCTGTGGATATAGTGAGTTTGTTAGAGTCAGATAATGAGAAAATAGAAAGGTTACTTCAAATACCTGGAGTTCAAATAATAACAACTAAAAATGCTAGAGTGTACAATGGAGGAGAAGCTATAGGTAGTTTGATTGGGTACACTGGAAATATTAATCAAGAGCAATTAAAAAACAATAAGAATAAAGGCTATAACGAAAATAGTAAAATAGGTATAGGTGGAATAGAAGAAGTATATGAAGATAAGTTAAGAGCAGAAGATGGAGGCTGTGTATACATATTAACTCCGGATGGGAAAAAGGAAGTTTTAGTTGAGAAGAAGGCAAAAAATGGAGAAGATATAAAACTGTCAATAGATCTTGATTTACAAAAAAAAGTATATGAAGAAATGAAAGATGAAAAAGGAGCAAGTGTAGCTACAAACCCAAAAACTGGTGAGGTTTTGGCAATGGTAAGTTCACCTTCATTTGATCCAAATAGCTATATGACATACATAACAAAGAGTGAAAAGGCAAAATGGGAAGCTGATAATAACGCTCAATTACAGAGAAGATTTAAAACTGCATACTCACCTGGGTCAACAATGAAGTTAGTAACTGCTACTATAGGTCTTGAAGATAAAAAAATAGATCCATATGAAGCTGTGGATATAAAAGGTAAGACTTGGGACGAATATGATGTTACTAGAGTTACAGATCCAGGAAAGCCAGTAAATTTAAAAGATGCAACAATATATTCTGACAATATATATTTTGCAAAAGCAGCACTTAATATAGGTGGAAAAGATTTTGTCAACGGAGCTAAAAAGTTTGGAATTGGAGAAGATATTAAATTTGGATATCCTATAGAGAAATCACAAATATCTAATAGTGGAAATTTGGATAACAAATCATTATTGGCAGCAACAGGATATGGACAAGGAGAAGTTTTAACCACTCCTTTAAATATGACTATGATATATTCAAGCTTAGGAAATGATGGTAAGATAATGATGCCAAAGCTAGATATAACAAAATCATCAGAGCCTAAGGTATACAAACAAGCTATACAAGCAGAATATATAGATATACTTAAAGACTGCTTTTCAGATGTAATAAATGATCCTAAAGGAACTGGAAATTCAGCTAAAATTGAGGGAATAAATATAGCTGGTAAAACAGGTACAGCTGAATTAAAAAAAGATAAAGATGATACAAACGCAAATGAAAATGGATGGTTTGCATGTGTAGATACAGATGAAGGAAAACTTTCTATATCTATGATTATAGAAAATGTTAAAGGAAGAGGTGGTAGTGAAATACCTACTGTAAAAGTAAAAAATATTATGGAA
>NZ_LBBT01000343.1 GCF_001006285.1 Paraclostridium benzoelyticum | reverse complement strand
TATATAAATATAAATATTTACATATCTTTTTCATTTTATAATAATCCAAATTTTAGTATGAATACTATGCTAAGTATAATTAAAGAAAGTTTTGCCTGATCTTTCTTACCACTAGCTAACTTTAAAAATGTATATGATATAATTCCAAACATAATACCATCTGCAACACTGTATGATAAAGGCATCATTACAAATGTTATAAATGCTGGTATCGCATCTGTAAAATCATTAAAGTTAATTCTTAATATTGAACTTGCCATTAAGAATCCTACAAGTATAAGTATTGGAGCTGTAGCTTGAGGTGGTATAGAAACAAATAATGGAGCAAAAAATAATGAAATTAAGAATAAAATTCCAGTAATTACTGCTGTTAATCCCGTTCTTCCTCCAACTGCTATTCCAGATCCACTTTCAACTGTTGTAGCTAGCGTTGATGTTCCTAATACTGAAGATATAGTAGTTGAAACAGATTCTGCTAATAATGCTTTTTTTACATTAGGCATATTTCCATTTTCATCTAATAAATTAGCCTTATCTGCAATCCCTAATAAAAATCCTATTGAGTCAAACATATTAACAAATAATAATGTAAGTACTATTACTAACATATCTAAGCTAAATATTTGACTTTTACCTACATCCAATGCTTTCATAAATACAGGTTGTATTGATGGAGGTAAGTCTATAACTCCTGTTGGCATAGGAACTATTGAAAATACCATCCCAATTACAGATGTAATTATTATAGATATTAAAAATGCTCCATTCACATTTTTTATTAATAAAGTTGCAGCTATCATTAATCCTATTATAGATAATAATACAACTGGTGACTTAACATTTCCTAATGATATTATAGCTCCACCTTGTTGAACAATACCTGCATTAACAAGTCCTATAAATGTTATAAACAACCCAATTCCAGCTGTTATAGCATGTTTTAATACATCTGGCATACACTCTATTATCTTTTCACGAACATTAGTTACTGTTAATAAAATAAATATAATACCTTCGATAAACATAGCACATAGTGCAAATTGCCAAGTATATCCCATACCTAAAACTACTGTATACGTAAAGAACGCATTTATTCCCATACTAGGAGCTAATATTATAGGATAATTAGCTAAGAATCCCATTATTATACATCCTATTGCTGAAGCTATTGCAGTTGCTGTAAAAACAGCGCCCTTATCCATACCAGCTTCACCTAATATGGTAGGATTTACAACTAATATATAAGCAATTGTCATAAATGTTGTTATTCCTGCTAATACTTCTGTTTTTACATTTGTGTTATTTTCACTTAGTTTAAAAACTTTCTCTAATAATCCATTATTAGAGCCTTTAACACTTGAATTTTGCATATTTTCCTCCATTGATGATAAATTTTTTGTGATAAAATCCTTATAAAAAAATAAAAAGCATAAGCTTTTTATTTTTTTATAATTTATTGTAAGTGTTTGAATAAACTGGTTTTATTCCCATTCTATAGTTCCTGGAGGCTTACTAGTGATATCGTAAACTACTCTATTTGCTCCATCAACTTCATTTACAATTCTATTAGATATTTTTTCTAATACATCGTAAGGCATTTTGTACCAATCAGAAGTCATTCCATCAGAAGAAGTAACGGCTCTTATACCTACTAAATAAGCATAAGTTCTTTCATCTCCCATAACTCCAACAGTTTTTACATCTGGTAAAGTTGCGAATGCTTGCCATATTTCACTATATAAACCAGCTTTTTTAAGCTCGTCCATATATATAGCATCTGCTTCTCTTAATATATCACATCTCTCTTTAGTTACTTCGCCTATAACTCTTATTCCAAGACCTGGTCCTGGGAATGGATGTCTATATATTAAATCATAATCTATTCCAAGTTCTAATCCTATTTTTCTAACTTCATCTTTAAATAATTCTCTTAAAGGTTCAACTATTTCAAATTCTATATCTTCAGGTATTCCACCAACATTATGATGTGATTTTATTGTAGCTGATTCTCCAAGTCCACTTTCTACAACATCAGGATATATAGTTCCTTGAGCTAAGAAATCCATTTTTCCTAATTTATTAGACTCTTCTTCAAATACTCTTATAAACTCTTCACCTATTATTTTTCTCTTAGCTTCAGGTTCTGTTACACCTTTTAATTTAGATAAGAATCTATCTTCACAATTTACTCTTATTAAGTTCATATCAAACTTATCTCTAAATATTCTTTCAACATCATCGCCTTCATTTTTTCTAAGTAATCCATGATCTACGAATACACAAGTTAAGTTATCTCCTATAGCTTTATGAACAAGTACAGCTGCAACTGATGAATCTACTCCACCACTTAAAGCACAAAGTACTTTCTTATCTCCTATAGTTTCTTTTAATTCTTTTATCTTTTCTTCTATAAATGAATCTGTTGTCCAATCTCCAGTTACTTCACATACATTATATAAGAAGTTTCTTAAAACTTTATCTCCTTCTAAACAATGTTCAACTTCTGGGTGGAATTGAACTCCGTATAATTTCTTTTCTGGGTGATGCATTGCAGCTACTGGACAATCCTCAGTATATGCAGCAACTTCAAATCCTTCAGGAAGAATATCTATTAAATCTGTATGACTCATCCAAACAGTATTAGTAGAAATTCCTTCAAATATGTTTGAAGCGTTATATGTTATAGAAGTTTTTCCATATTCTTTTTCACTATTATTTCCTCTTCTTACATTACCACCTAATAAGTGAGCCATTAACTGAACTCCATAACATATTCCAAGTATAGGTACTCCTATTTCGAATATTTCTTTAGTTATCTTTGGAGACTCTTCTAAGTATGCACTGTTAGGTCCTCCTGTAAAGATTATTCCTTTTGGATTTTTAGCTTTTATTACTTCTATATCTGTAGTATGTGGTAATATTTCACAATATACGTTATTTTCTCTAACTCTTCTTGCAATTAATTGGTTGTATTGACCACCAAAATCTATTACTAAAACTATTTCATGTTGTTTTTTCATTCTTATACCTCCCCTTGAGTGCTGTAATTTGGCGCTTCTTTAGTTATAGTTATATCATGTGGATGACTTTCTTTTAATGAAGCAGCTGTTATTTTTATAAATTCAGAATTTTCCATTAAGTCTTTAATTGTAGCGGCACCACAGTATCCCATACCAGCTCTTATTCCACCTATCATTTGGTAAACTATATCTTCAGCTTTACCTTTATATGCAACCATTCCTTCAACACCTTCAGGAACTAATTTTTTAGCATCATTTTGGAAGTATCTATCCTTAGATCCTTTTTCCATAGCTCCGATAGATCCCATTCCTCTATATGTCTTGTATGATCTTCCTCTATATAAAACTGTTTCTCCAGGACTTTCTTCTGTTCCTGCAAACATAGATCCCATCATACATATTGATGCTCCAGCAGCTAATGCTTTTACTATATCTCCAGAGAACTTTAATCCTCCATCAGCAATTACTGGTACTCCATACTTATGTCCAACTTCTGCACAGTCCATAACTGCTGTTACTTGTGGAACACCTATACCAGCAACAACTCTTGTCGTACATATAGACCCTGGTCCTATTCCTACTTTTACACAGTCAGCTCCAGCTTTTATTAAATCTTCTGTAGCTTTTGCAGTTGCAACATTTCCAGCTATAACTTGTAAGTTTGGATATTTTTCTTTTACTTGTTTAAGAGCATTTATAACACCCATAGAGTGTCCATGTGCACTGTCTAGTACAACTACATCAACATTAGCTTTAACTAATGCAGCAACTCTATCCATTAAATCAGCACTTATTCCAAGAGCAGCTCCACATAATAATCTTCCTTGAGAATCTTTTGCAGAGTTTGGATATTGTATTTTCTTCTCTATATCTTTTATTGTTATTAATCCTTTTAAGTTTCCTTCTGCATCAACTATAGGTAATTTCTCTATTTTATGTTTCTTTAATATTTGTTGAGCTTCAGTTAAGTTTATTCCTTCTCTTGCTGTAACAAGATTTTCTTTAGTCATAACATCTTCTACTTTTTTAGTAAAATCAGCTTCAAACTTTATATCTCTATTTGTTATTATTCCGATTAATTTATTATTATCATCTACTATTGGTACACCCGATATTTTATATCTTGCCATTATATCATCAGCATCTTGTATTGTATGGTCTTTTGTTAAGAAGAATGGGTCTACGATAACACCACTCTCGCTTCTTTTTACTTTATCAACTTCTAAAGCTTGTGCTTCTATAGACATATTTTTGTGTATTATTCCTATACCACCTTGTCTCGCCATTGAAATAGCCATTTTCGATTCAGTAACTGTATCCATACCTGCACTCATTAGAGGTATATTTAATTTAATGCTCTTTGTTAATTGTGTTTGTGTACAAACATCTTTAGGTAACACTTCTGATCTTTGTGGAACTAAAAGTACATCATCAAATGTTAATCCTTCTTTTAATATCTTTGCCATATCGGTTGCCCCCTTCGTTATTTTATATATATTTTTTACTATTTATTATTTTTTATATAATCAGTTATTTTTATACTGTTTCTACCCTGAAACTTTAATTTCCTTAAAAATGGGTACAAAAAAACCTGTATAATAACTTCATTTTATAAGTGAAATTACTATACAGGTTCTCAAAACTCTTTTAACTTGTAGCTAACCTATAGGGAATATGCTCAGCCTATAGATTTACTTTATTAATGATAGAGTTTTGTCTATAATAATTTCACTCATAGTCAGAGTATTTTCGGTACTCCGGTAGAGACTCTCAGACCATATTTCTGAGTATATATGAGTGATTTTTTATTTATGATTTTGTATACAATGTTGTATGAGTTGTTTATTAATTTATCAAATTTTCTTACTTGTGTCAACAATTTTAAAAAAATTTATTTTTTATTGAGCAATTTATGCTATCATATACAAATTTTATGGATATATTAGCCTTTTTAGCTATGTTTTTACACTCTTCGTACTCTGGAGTAACTTTTATAATTTTATTTTTGTAATACCCAATTTTAACTGTTACTTCTCCATATTCGCAATTTATTTTTTCAAACTTTCTTAATAAAGTTTTTCTTTTATACTCCTTATACCTAATTCCAAAGGTACTAGTTTCCATAAATATAATTTCAGTAAATTTATCTAAATCCTTTTTTTCACATAATATAGACAGTTTTATCGCTGGTCTATTTTTTTTCATATGTATACTTTCAGTGTATATATCAAGTGCTCCTTCTTCTATGACCTTATCATATACATATGAAAATATCTCTGACGACATATCATCTATATTACAATTTATTTCATATATTACTTCTTCTTTTTTTTTATACCTACTATAGTTCTTAACATATTTGGTATTTCAAATTTTTTATGTCCTATCCCATATCCAATTTGATTAACTTCAAATTCTAATTTATCTATAAACTCGCTACATAATGTTTTTATTATAGCTGCCCCCGTCGGTGTAGTACACTCTCCTTCTACACTATTTAGTTTAACTGGTACTCCTCTTAATATTTCAATAGTTGCAGGTGCTGGCACTGGCATAATCCCATGATCACATTTCACAAATCCAGACCCAACTGGAACACAGCTAGAGTACACTTTATCTATGTTTAGTAAATCTATTAATATAGAACATCCAACAATATCTACAATAGAATCTATAGCTCCAACCTCATGAAAATGAATTTTATCTATAGTTGTACCATGAACTTTAGCTTCTGCTTCTCCTACCGTCATAAATATCTTTTTAGCTCTATCTTTTATTCTATCGTTTAAATTAGATTTATCAATAATATCAAAAACATCTACTAAATGTCTGTGTGCATTAGATTCTTTAGCTATTACATTAACCTTTGTTCCAACTATACCACTTTCATTTTTAGAATCTATTTCTATACTAAATTCATCATTTAAATTTAATTTCTTTAATTCCTCTAAAAAAATTTCTTTAGGTACCCCTAAGTTTAATAAACTCGCAATAGTCATATCTCCAGATATACCATTCACTATGTCAAAATACAAAATTCTCTCTTCCATTCGAATACCTTCTTTCATATTTTAGTCTAATTTATTTATTGTAGCTGCTAGATATCCAGCCCCAAATCCATTATCGATGTTAACTACAGATATTCCTGATGCACAACTATTTAGCATCGTTAATAAAGCTGAAAGACCATTAAAATTAGCACCATATCCAACTGATGTAGGTACCGCTATAACAGGAACATCTACTAAACCTCCAACCACACTTGGTAAAGCGCCTTCCATCCCAGCTACAACTATTAATACTCTAGCGTCTCTAATTATATTCATTTTATTTAGTAATCTATGTATGCCTGCAACTCCTACATCATAAACTCTCTCAACATCATTACCTAAAAAAGTGGCAGTATAATATGCTTCATCTGCAACCGGAATATCAGATGTCCCACCTGTAACAACTACAATCTTTCCTTTTCCTATATTATCTATAGGTTTATTTTTAATCTTTAATACTCTAGATAAATCTTCATATTCGCAATGTGGATATAAAGATTTAATCTTTTCATATGTTTCTTTTCTACATCTAGTTCCTAATATGTTTGAACCTTTTTCGCTCATCTTTTTTATAATTCCTAATATATGTTCATCGCTTTTACCTTCACAGTAAATAACTTCCGGATACCCATTTCTTATTTGTCTATGGTGATCGATATTTGCATATCCAATATCTTCATAAGGTAAATCTTTAAGCTTCTCCATAGCTATATCTATATCTATATCATTATTTTTAACTTGCTCTAATAAACCTCTAATATCCATAAGTACCCCCCACTATTCTAAGTTGTTAATATTAATTTTAACACACTGAGCATACCTTTTCCAGCTGATAAAACACGTAAAAAAGGGATTATATCATTTAGATATAATCCCTCCCTATTTCTATTTCTCTTAACCTCAATAAAGTGTTGAACTTTTCTAAAAGCGAAGTGTTGATGATATTTGCTGAATAAACGCTAAACCCAAGCTCTTCAGGTCTTTAGTGCATGAAGCAACTATCCTTAATTCCTATCACACCTCAGTAAAGTGTTGAACTTTTCTAAAAGCGAAGTGTTGATGATATTTGCTGAATAAACGTTAAAGACCGCGTTCTTCAGGTATTTAGTGCATGAAGCAATATCATCAACACGAAGCCAAGTATGTTCAAACTTTACCATCCTACATCATTGGAGGCATTCCTCCACCCATTCCTGGTACTGGATCACTTTCAGGAAGATCTGCAACAGCTGCTTCCGTAGTTAAGAATACACCTGCTATAGATGCTGCATTTTGTAATGCAGTTCTAGTAACCTTAGTTGGGTCAACTATACCAACGTCAACCATGTTCACATATTTTTCATTTAATGCATCAAATCCTATTTCAGGATCCTCATTTACAACTTTTTGTATTATAACAGCTCCTTCAAGACCAGCATTAATTGCTATTTGTCTTAATGGCTCCTCTAAAGCTCTTCTTATTATCTTAGCTCCTACTTGAAGTTCTCCTTCAAGCTCTTCTATTAATTTATCTACAACTGGTATTACACTAACTAATGCAGTACCACCACCTGCAACTATACCTTCTTCAACAGCTGCTCTTGTAGCATTTAATGCATCTTCGATTCTTAATTTTCTTTCTTTAAGCTCAACTTCTGTAGCGGCTCCAACTTTTATTACAGCTACACCACCTGCAAGTTTAGCTAATCTTTCCATTAATTTTTCTTTATCAAAATCAGAAGTAGTTTGATCTACTTGATGTTTGATTTGGCTTACTCTATCTTCTATAGCTTTTTTATCTCCAGATCCATCTACTATTGTAGTGTTATCTTTAGTTATTTTTACAGAACTAGCTCTACCTAACATAGATATGTCAGCATCTTTTAAATCATATCCTAACTCTTCAGATATAACAGTTCCTCCAGTAAGTATAGCTATATCTTCTAACATAGCTTTTCTTCTATCTCCAAATCCAGGAGCCTTAACTGCAACAACATCAAATACACCTTTTAATTTGTTTATTACTAATGTAGATAAAGCTTCCCCTTCTACATCTTCAGCTATTATTAATAATTTTTTACCTTGTTGTACTATTTGCTCAAGCACTGGTAGTATATCTTGTATATTATTTATTTTTCTATCTGTTATTAATATATATGGATCATTTAAAACAGCTTCCATTTTATCAACATCTGTTACCATATATGCTGAAACAAATCCTCTATCAAATTGCATACCTTCAACTGCATCTAACTCTGTATGCATAGTTTTAGACTCTTCAACTGTTATAACTCCATCTTTACCTACTATCTCCATAGCTTCTGCTATTAGGTTACCTACTTCTTCATCTCCTGCAGATATAGACGCAACTTGAGATATAGATTCTTTCGTTTCTATAGTTCTTGATTGTTTCTTTAATTCTTCAACAGCTAATTCTACAGCTTTTTGAATTCCTTTTCTTAAAAGCACTGGGTTAGCTCCAGCAGTTACATTTTTTAAACCTTCTCTTATTATAGCTTGAGCTAAAACTGTAGCAGTTGTAGTCCCATCTCCAGCTACATCATTAGTTTTAGTTGCAACTTCTTTAACTAATTGAGCTCCCATATTTTCAAATCTATCTTCTAACTCTATCTCTTTTGCTATAGTAACTCCATCATTTGTTATAAGCGGAGCCCCAAATTTTTTATCTAATATAACATTTCTTCCTTTTGGTCCTAATGTTACCTTAACTGTATCTGCTAATTTATTTACACCAGCCTCTAAAGCTGTTCTTGAATCTTGTGCGAATTTTATTTCTTTAGCCATATCTCATAATCCTCCCTTTATACTTATTCAACTACCGCTAATATTTCACTTTGTTTTAATATAGTATATTCTTGTCCTTCTAACTTAATTTCTGTTCCTGCATATTTAGAATATATAACTTTATCTCCAATATTTAATTCCATTTTAATTTCTTTACCATCTACTATTCCACCAGGTCCAACTTCTACAACCTCCGCTATCTGAGGTTGTTCTTTAGCTGTTCCAGGTAAAACTATACCACTTGCAGTTTTTTCTTCTGCTTCTACTTTCTTTATTACTACTCTGTCAGCTAATGGTCTTATTTTCATAATTATCCCTCCTAATGAAATTTATGTATTTATCACTCTATAACTTAGAGTGCTAACAACTTTATAATATATTATATTAAGTTATTTTTCAATACCCTTAATTTAATTTTATGTAATTTTTATGCGAGGAAATTTTACTCGTATCGACAAATCTCCTCGCATATTATAAATTTATAAAATTGGCGAAAATAATCTCGCTACTGATTCAACCCATTTTTTTATTAAAGGTCTTTTTTCAAAATCGTTAAGATATATTTCTTTACTGTTTGTTAAATCCTCATAGAAATCGTCAGTTATTTTTTTTACTATTTGCTCATCATACATAAATGCATTAATTTCAAAGTTTAACATAAAACTTCTTAAGTCCATATTTGCAGAACCTGTTGATGCAATCTTATCATCTATAATTACTACTTTAGCGTGTATAAATCCTTTTTTATATAAGTAAACTTTTCCCCCAGACCTTAAAATATCATCAAAATATGAATATGATGCTTGATGTACTATTTTATGATCAGCTATACCAGGGAATATAATTCTTACATCAACGCCTCTTAATGCTGCACTCTTTAATGCTCTTAATAAACTTTCATCTGGTATAAAGTATGGCGTCTCTATATAAACTCTTTCTTTAGCATTACAAATAGCTGAAAAATATGCATAGTGTATAGCCTCCCAATCACTATCAGGACCTGTTGCTACCACCTGTATCATGCTATTTCCTTTATAATCTAATTTAGGGAAATATTTTTCATCAAAAACTGATTTTTGAGTTGTATAATACCAGTCTATTAAAAATACCATTTGTAGCATATAAACAGAACTTCCTTCAATTCTTATATGAGTATCACGCCAATATCCAAACTTTTTGTTTTTACCCATATACTCATCACCTATATTTATACCACCTGTGTATCCTATGCATCCATCGATTATAACAATCTTTCTATGATTTCTATAGTTAATTTTGCCTCCCATTAGAGGGAATTTTGCAGGTAAAAAAGGAACTATTTCTATGCCCTCTTTTTTCATCTCTTTAAAGAATTTTCTATGAAACCAAAACCGCCAACATCCTACATCATCATATAAAATTTTTATACTCAGACCTTCTCGAGCTTTTTTTATCAACAAATCCTTAATCTTTTTTCCAATTTCACTATCTTTTATTATGAAGTACTCTAAATGGATATGTTCTTTAGCTTCTTCTATATCTTTTATTAGTCTTTCAAACTTTTCATTCCCATCAATAAATATTTCTACTTTATTGTTAGCTGTAAACGGGAACTTTCCTGTATTTAAAAGTAAACTTATAACTTTCTTTTTTAACCCTTCAGAATCATCTAATTTTGATAATTCTTTATTCTTTATAGCTTCTTGTTCAAGGTCTACCAACTCTTCTATTGATCTCAAATTTTCAAATAAATTATTTTCTTTTATATCTGTAGCTAGTTTCTGAGTTTTAAATATTTTTCTTTTTCTTATATTTCGGCCTAGCACCCCATATATAACTAGCCCAATCCCAGGAAGTACCATAAATATTAGTAACCATGCCATAGTCTTAGCTGGATCTCGATTTTCGAGTATTATATTTATAGCAACCACAATACTAGCTAGATAAGATATTCCTACATAACTTAAGACTAGTATGTCTAAAGCACTCATATATCCTCCTTATTTTTATCTTCCTATTCCCAACTCTCTAGCATAATAGAATAGATATTGTTGTGCAAATCCTGATAAATCTTCAAATTTATCTATCGCATACTTTCTTATTTTAGGCAAACTCATATCATCTTCTACATAAAATTCTTGCATAACTCTTTTTACCCATACATCAACAGGGAACGTATCATACTTTTGCATACCAAATAGTGCTATACAATCACAAACTTTTGGACCTACTCCATTAAATTCCATAAGTTTTTTTCTGCAATCTTCTGTTCCTAAATTCTCATAGTTATATACATCTTCATTTTCACTTATAACTCTTTCTGTAGTTGCCTTTATATATTTGTCTCTAAACCCTGTAGAACAAGCTCTTATATCGTCTATACTTGCTTTACTTAATTGTTCTGGTGTTGGAAAATCGTAATAGTCTACTCCATTGAACTTTCCAATATAAGTGCCATACTCCCTTGATAAATTAGATATAGCTTTTTGAATCATAGGAATTCTATTATTAGATGATATTATAAATGAAATTAACATCTCCCATGGATCTTGACGTAGAATTCTTATTCCCCATCCAAATTCTGTTGCCTTTTCTAAATACTCATCCATACTTTTTAGTTCATTTTTTATTTTTGCATAATCTGTATCTAAATCAAAGTAAGATTTCCATATTGTATTGAAATCTTCTAAATTAGTATTCTTTAAATAAACTGTATTTCCTTCTCTAGATACATTTATTACTCTACCTTTAGCTACCCCTGTATATGAACCATCACCTTCTGCTTTCCACCTAAAACATTGTCCACATTCAAATATATGCTTAGGATCAAAATCTAATGCCCCTTCTATAACCACTGAATTTTCTTTTTCATAAACTTTCATAAATTTCGCTCCTTTTTATATAAACTTATAGTTTTAATTCTACCCATATTTCGTTAAATTTAAATTAACTATTTATTTTTAATACAAATTTAATTTAAAAAGTCTAGAGTAGAATTAGTGATTCTTTTTTGCTAAAATACATAAGACATTATTTTTTAGAGGGTGATTATATGAATAGTAGAGGTGTATTTATAGCTATAGAAGGTCCTATAGGAGTTGGTAAAACAACATTAGCTAATATTTTAAACAATCATTTTAACTGTACTTTACTTAGAGAAATAGTAGAAGAAAATCCATTTTTATCAAAATTTTACACAGATATTAAAGAATACGCATTACAGACGGAATCATTTTTTTTATTTAATAGAATCAAACAATTAGAAGATGCTGAGAAAAATTTATTGAGTCAAGGCACAAATGTTGTTAGTGATTATCATATTATTAAAAATCTTATATTTGCAGGAATAACTCTTGATAATATGCAATTTTATAAATATAAACAAATGTATAATATTTTTATTAATGACTTACCTCAACCAGATATAATAATCTATCTTAACTCAAATACAGATGTATTGATGAATAGAATAGCTATGAGAGATAGAAGCTTTGAAAGACAAATGGATAGGAACTATATACAAGAATTAAGTACAGAGTATAAGTATTACTTTAACCCATTATCTATAAAACATAATTTTGTAGGCAAAGAACCTCTTATATTAGAAATAGATAACTCTAATTTAGATTTTCTAAATAATGATAATGATAGAAAATTTATAATAAAAAAAGTAGAAGATGCTATTAATAACTTAGGAGGACATGAAAATGTTTAAATTGGTGAATCAGTGTAATAAACCGTTAAATAGAGACTTATTTATAACTGTTGCTGGAAATGTTGGAGCAGGTAAATCTACACTTACTAAACTAGTTGGTGAAAAATTAGGTTTTGAAACTCATTTTGAAAAAGTTAATGGAAATCCATACCTAGAAGATTTTTATAAAGACCAAAACACTTGGGGATTCCACTTACAATTATATTTTTTAGCTCAAAGATTCAAACAACAAAAAGAAATAGACAGTAACGGTCTTAACAATATTCAAGATAGAAGTATATATGAAGATGTTGAGATATTCGCTAGAAACTTATATGATAACGGTAAAATGAGTAAAAGGGATTATATAACTTATAGAGATTTATTTAATGATATGGTTCCTCACTTAAGAAGACCAGATTTAATGATATATTTAGATGGATCTATAGATACTATCGTAAATAGAATCAATATGAGAGGTAGAGAGATGGAGAAGTCTGTTGATTTAGATTACTGGGCTAATCTTCACAACAGATATAAAAAATGGATTGCTGAATACGATCAGTCTCCTGTTCTTTATGTAAATATAAATGAAATTGACTTAAAAAATAACCCAGAACACTTAGATGCTTTATGTAATGAAATAAAAAGCTTATTAAATATATAAAATTTAAAATAGTGAATTAACTAGGATAGAAATAT
>NZ_LBBT01000342.1 GCF_001006285.1 Paraclostridium benzoelyticum | reverse complement strand
TAATTATTTATATAATTTTATTCATATAAATAGAAGTATTTAAATGTATGAATAAATACTATATGTTAATAATTGTAGGTAAAGTTAGTATATAGACTATTGAAATATGCAATAGTCTATATACTAACTTTAAAATAATATAAACAAGTGAAAGGAGAATGAGATAAATTTTAGTATTAGATAAAAAAGCTCCATCTACAATAAGAAAAAATTTAGCTATAAAGTATAATGCGATACCAATTGAAATAAGAGAAAATGATTTAGTAGTAGCTATAAACAAAGAAAATATTTATGCATTACAAGATTTTAGATTAGCAACTAGAAGAAATATAGTCTTTAAATTAGAAGATGAATTGAAAATAAAAGAAGCTATAAAAATATATTATTCAGATTGTGATATAAATAATGATGACTACTACCAAAGTGTATTAAATGAGATGTTATGTAAAGCATTAAATTTTAACTCAAGTGACATACATATAGAACCATTTGAGGATAATCTAAAAATTAGAATGAGAGTAGATGGGAACTTAAAAGAGATTTATAACTACTCCAAAGATATGCATATGCAATTAGTTACAGTTATAAAATTACTTGCAGGATTAGATATAGCTGAAAAGAGATTGCCTCAAGATGGAAGAATAGATAAAAAAATTAATGGAAATATATTAGACCTTAGATTATCTACTATACCTACTGTTCATGGGGAAAAAGTGGTGATTCGAATATTAAATAGAAATAAATTTCTAAAGAATAAATCAGAAATTGGATTTTCAAATATTGCTGTAAATAAGATTAGAAATATAGTTAATAAGATGAGTGGTATATTGCTTATAACAGGGCCTACTGGAAGTGGCAAAACAACAACTTTATATTCAATATTAAATGATTTTAAATTTATGGATAAAAATATAGTAACAATAGAAGATCCAGTTGAATACAAGATAGAAGGTATAAATCAGACTCAGGTAAATACAAAAATAGGATTAACTTTTTCAAAAGGATTAAGGTCGATATTAAGACAAGATCCAGATGTAATAATGGTAGGAGAGATAAGAGATAAAGAAACTGCTCAAATAGCCATTAGAGCTGCTTCTACAGGCCACTTAGTAATAAGTACCATGCATACTAATAATGCTATTGAGTCAATAAATAGATTGCTTGATATGGGTATACCGAGGTATTTAATTGCATCAACATTAAACGGGATAATATCTCAAAAATTAATCAGGCGTGTATGTAAAAATTGCAGTTATGAAGAAACTATAGAAACAAATATATCTAAATATCTAAAAGTACATAATGATCTAAAAGTTAAAAAGGCTAAGGGCTGTAGGGATTGCAATAATACTGGATATAAAGGAAGAGTAGCACTGTATGAAATAGTAGAAGTGGATAAAGATATTAGAAATGCTATAATGAGTCAAGAGAACATAGAAGATATTTATAATACTGCTAGATTAAATAATATGATTACATTTTTAGATAGTTGCTCATATTTAATTAATGAAAACATAACAACAATAGAAGAAATTATAAGTGCTAGAGCTATATTAAATAGAGGTGAAGCAAATGTCTCTATATGAGTGTATAGTATATGATAAGAATGGAAACAGATCAAGGAAAAAATTAAGTTTTGATTCAGAAAAAGAATTAAAAGTATATGCAATAGAAAAAAATTTAAAAATAGCAAATATAAAATTGATAAAAAATAAAAATAACAAAAATTTAAGAGACAAAGACCTATCTGTTTTATGTAATCAATTAGGGATGTTGATTTCATCTGGATGTGAAATTACGCACTCTCTAAATACAATTCAATTAAATTGCAGTAAAAAATTAAAACCAATTCTAAAAAGTATAAATTATAATCTTCAAAAAGGAAATCCTATATCATTATCATTTAAAAATTCAGCTAAGTTTTCCAAGTTTTTCATAAATATGGTTAAAGCAGGTGAAGTAAGTGGTAAATTAGATGAAATCTTAATGAATTTATCTGATTATTATAAAAAAGAATATGAATTTAAAAGAAAACTAATCTTGGCTATGGTATATCCTATAGCATTAATTCTTACATGTATATGTGTAATTTTATTTACATTAATATATACTGTCCCCAAATTTCAACAATCATTTATTGGAAGTGAAAGTAACTTGCCTCTAACTACTAAGATTTTAATAAATTTTTCTATGAACTTAAGAAATCATTATAAAATAATTTTTTTAATAGTAGGTGCTATTATAGGGCTTCTAATTTACATGTTTAAAAAAGAATATAAAGTTAGGATGTATTTTGATAAGAAATTATTTGAATTTAAATTAACTAGAAATATTATTCAAACTATAGAAGTGAATAAATTTATAAGGTGTATATACATATTGATAAGTAGTGGAGTGCAAATTATAAAGGCCCTAGATATATCTTGTGATGTAATAAGTAACAAATATATGGCACAGAAATTAAATATATCAAAAAGCTTAATTCAAAAAGGTAACAGCATAGCATTCTCATTAGATAAGTCACAAGTATTTCCTAAAATAGTGATATCTATGATAGAAGTAGGTGAAGAAACAGGTAAAATGGAACATTGCTTACGAAATATAAATACAAATTATGAAAATAATTTAGATAATTTGACTAGTAAAATAATTAAACTAATAGAGCCTATTATTGTTTTAGTTTTAGGATTAGTTATAGGAACTTTACTAGTTTTTATAATGACGCCTGTATTTGATGCAGTAACTTCATTTGAATAAAAACAAATAAAAGGAGAAGTAAAATGAAAATAGATAAGAAGATAATTATGAAAAAAAGAAGAGGGTTTACATTAATAGAACTTGTGATTGTAGTTGCAATACTTGGAGTACTATCAAGCATTGCATTAGTCAAGTTTGGAGATGTTGAAAAAAATAGTAAGATAAATGCAGATTACGTTACGGCTAATAATATAGCTACAGCTGCAAAGATAGCAATAAATAGTGATGTATCTGAAGATGAAATTAGTATAGATTATTTAGTTAAAAACAATTATTTAGAAGGAAAGCCTAAAGTTCAAAGTCAAAAAGATAAAAACTTTGAAGTATATACAGAAAATGAAGATATAAAGGTGAAAGTAGACGGACAAACTTTTTATCCTAAAAACGAACAAGAATAAATTATAGAGGTGATGAAAATAAAAACATTAACTTTAGAGATAAAAGAAAATATAATAAAAATGCTTGTTATAGAGAAGTATTTTGGATATGTTAAATTTAGAAATATGAAAACTTTTGAGTTTAACCAAATAGACCAAAATGGATTAATTTTAGATATTAATAAGTTAAGTAAACTAATAAAAAATGAATTAAATAATTTTAAAATACCATGTAGAAGAATATCTTTTGCAGTTCAAAATGAAAGTATAATAAATAGGAATGTTAAAGTGATAAACACTGGGTACAAGGGTGATATAAAGGGACTTATAGCATATGAGTTAAGTGAATATCTGCCTATAAATATTAAAGATTATATATTAAAATACAATATATTAAAACAAGAAGAAGACTATATAGATGCACAGGCTATACTTATGCCAATAGATCTTATGAAAAGTTATAGAGAGCTAGCTAAATCATTAAAATTTAAACCTATAAGCTTAAGTGTTAATTTTGATATATTAAATAAACTTATATATAACGAAGATATTGAAATAGAAGGAGAAAATGATTTGATTTTAGATATAGGAAGACAATACACCAATGTAAATTTAATAAAAAATAAACTTATTATAAACTCATACACATTAAATAATATGGATGTATATGAATTTTTAAATAATGAAATTGAAAATAATTGTGGGGAAATATATTACTATGGGTTTCAAAACTGTGAACTTATAAAAAATTTAAAGACAAAGTTTAAGCTGAATAAACTTTTTTTAAAAGATGCAAAACAAGCTGAATTGAATAATTTTATTAATAATATAGGATTGATATAGTTATGAAGAATGAAAAAAATTTAAACTTTTTTTACGAAGACGAAAAATTTTATAATAAGGAAATAGATAAAGAAAAATTAATACTAATTAGCATTATAGTATTTACAATTACAATTAATTTAAATAAGTTTTATAAAATTAAAAAGTTAGAAGAAAACGTTACAGAAAGAAAATCTATTTTAAATTGTATTGAACAAAATAAAGAAACTTCAAATATAAAACAAACTACATCAAAACTATCTAGTATACTGAATTTAATGGATGATAGTGAATTAAAAAGTGTAGAAATGAAAAATAAAAAATTAAGATTTAAAGGCGAAACCAATGATTTTGAAAAAATAAAAAATTACTTAGATATAGTTGATGAAATAGAAAACACAAAGGAAGCTAATATAGATTTTATAAATAACAATGAAAATATATATGAATTTGAAATAAGTAGTTTTTTTAGGAGTTAAAAATGAAGACAAAGAAAAATAAAATAAACATAAATATTTTTTTAGTATTATTTTTAGTTTTAAATTTTAGTTTTATATATTTGAAGCTGGATAAAAAAGAAAAGTTGTTAGATAATCAAATTAAAGTTATAAAAAAGCTACAAGATGAAAAAGAACAAAGGTTAAAAGATGTATATAGAGAAGATATAGTTATAAGTATTCAAAAACAATTTAAAGACATTGCAACTATAAAATATATCAAGACAGATTTAAATAGTGATAATGAAATAGAGCTTGAAGGAGAAATAAATGGAGATAGGAAATTAATATATCAGAGTATTGAAAATATAAATAATTCAAAGAAAAAAATAACCATAGATAGTATAAATATAACAAAAATAGATGAAAATATTATAGATTGCAAATTTAAAGTAAAAGTGATATGAAAGGTTTTCCTATGTTTTATGTAGAATAACTTAATATATAAGAATATTCTACGAATTCTTAAGGAGGACTCCAATGGATAATAATATACTTTTTTTAAACGATTATATAAATGATATCGAATATGATTTTCTTAAAAATGGAGACACAAAGTATACTTACATATGTAAAAAGTTTTATGGTGTAGATATAGAAAAGATAAGCATATATATTTGGACATTAAATATAATGGATGAATTTAGTCAAATAATTAATGAAAAGTGTAAAGACATAGATAACATAGAGAAAATATCTAAAGATGTTTATGATTTAATAAAGACCGATAGGAAAAAAGTTATATTGTATTCATATTTAAAAGGGCATTTGTTGGGATACAACAATTACATGTTGATAAAAGAATTTAAAAATATAAATAAGGGTATTAATGAAGCAGATTTTGCTGAACTCTTATCAAAATCTGAAGATGATGAATACCTTGAAATAAAAAAATTTCAGCACGATATAAAGTTAAAAGATATATATATTAATGATGAAAATAAATTAGTTGAAAATATAAAAAAATTTTACATAAATAGTATGGAGGAAAGAATAAGGGAGTTAAATTTAAAAGAAAATGTAGAAAAGATAATTAACTCAGTAAATGAAATTATGATAGATGATGCGAAAAATAAATATAATGAGGCAATTTTAGAT
This sequence comes from Paraclostridium benzoelyticum, assembly GCF_001006285.1. GTDB lineage: Bacteria > Bacillota > Clostridia > Peptostreptococcales > Peptostreptococcaceae > Paraclostridium > Paraclostridium benzoelyticum. The sequence goes on along the minus strand of NZ_LBBT01000342.1, from coordinate 5,138 downwards.
GGAATCATACAGAAAATCAATAAAAAATCGCCTAAAATCAATAAAATACCTTTATAGTGTAGAATCATTGAGGGAAAGATGATATAATTATAAATTGTATTTAAATTTAGAAATGAAGGAGTGAAAGTAACAGTGTTAGGGAGAAACGAGTTATGCCCATGCGGAAGCGGGAAAAAATATAAAAAATGCTGTTTAAATAAAGATGTTGTGTCGGAGAGAGCTAGTAGAAAAATTGTACTTTCACAAAAACAATATTCACAACTGTACTCAAAACTATATGAATATTCAAGACAGCCAAAGTTTAAAGAAGAGTATAAAAAAGCACAAGAAATGTTTTATATATTAGATGATGAAAATGTAAATGGTAAGTTTGAAAGCTTCTTTAATACATACTTTATACAAGACCATATAATGGAAAATAAAAAAGTTATAACTGTAGACTTTTTTGAAGAAAATAAAAATAGTTTAACTAAGCCAGAAGTAGATATACTAAAAAGCTTGTTTGAATCTTATGTAAGTGTGTATGTTATAAAAGAAAAGTTAGAAGATAGAATCTTATTAAAAGATGCTATAACAGGAGACGAAATATACACTGAAGATATAAATCTATTAAATGGATTTAATCAAGGTGACTGTATAATAGCTAGAATAGTTGAAGTAGGAGAATCTCATCTGTTATTAGACGTTACAGTAAGTATATCAGATGCTGTTAAAGATGTAATAGTAAATGATATAAATCATTTCTTTAGCCAATATGAAGATTTATATAAAGATATAAAAACTTTCTTAATATATCATACTCATATACTTTACAAGTACATTCAACAATTACTAGATCCTAACATAGCTGAATATCTTAAAGATCAAAAAGACGTTAAAGCTAAAAAACAAGAAGAAGTTAAAGAAATGATTGATGAAAATGAATGTTCAGTTTCAGCTTTACTTAAAGCTCAAGTTGAAAGTGATATACTAGAAAACTGTTTAGAGTTTTGGAACGAATATAAAGCTAAAAATAGCGAAATAAAAGGTTCTGAAAATGGATGGGCAGCAGCAGTAGAATATCACATTAAGAAAGAAAATGGACAAACAGTAACTCAATCACAAATCTCTAAAAAATATGACATAAGTCCAAGTACTTTAGGTAAGAGACATAAAGACTTAAAAATGTAGTAAAAACTTAATTTAAAATATACAGAAAGAGGTATATAGATGAGTCTTAATTTAGGAAAAGCAATTGCTGTATCAACAAGTTATATAAAATCTAATCCAGCGGTACCGGTATATAAGGGAAATGAAACTCCTGAGAATTTATATGCAGTAATATACCATATAGAAATAGGGTACAACGAAAGCAGTTTAGAAAAGGCGATGCAATACATAATTATAGATTATAAAGAATTTGAATTATGTGATAGCGATAAAAATGAATTAGTAAGTATAGCAAAACAATACTGTGAACAAAACGGTATAAACGATGATGAGCAAACTCAAATAGCATTACTAGATAATGAAGAGGCAGAGAATTTCTTAGAAAAAGTATTTAACAACATGAAAGTTATAAGAGGGTTAATAACTCAAAGAGATTAAGTAACAATATAATTAGAATTTACCATAAAAGCTAGGCCCTACGAAGCCTAGCTTTTATTTTTACTAAAGAAAGGTAGGTAGGACATGTTAAGAGTTTCTAATATTAAATTAGATATAAATGAAAGCTTAGATAATATAAAACCTATGTTATTAAAAAAATTAAAAATTAGTGAAAAAGAATTACTTAATTATAATATATATAAAGAATCTATAGATGCTAGAAGAAAAGGCAAAATAGATTTTGTTTACACTGTTGATGTAGAACTTAAGCATGAAAATAACATATTGAAAAAATCGAAGATTAAAGATGTTGTAGAGGTTAAAGAAAAATCATATGCAAATGTGAAAAGTGGTACTGAAAAGTTAAAAAATAGACCTGTAGTAATAGGCAGTGGACCAGCTGGATTATTTGCAGCACTAGTTTTAGCTCAAAGAGGATATAATCCAATACTACTTGAAAGAGGACTAGATGTAGATACAAGAACAGAAGATATTAAAAAGTTTTGGGAAGATGGAAAGTTTAATTCAAAATCTAATGTTCAATTTGGTGAAGGTGGAGCAGGAACATTTTCAGATGGGAAATTAACTACTAGAATAAAGGATATAAGATGTAGAAAGGTCCTAGAAGAACTTGTTAACTTTGGAGCTCCAGAAGAGATATTGTATTCATATAAGCCACATGTTGGAACGGATATATTAAAAGAAGTAGTTAAAAATATAAGAGAAGAAATTATACGACTAGGCGGAGAAGTTAAATTTGATTCTAAAGTTACAAAGATAGATATAGAAAATAACGAAATAAAATCTGTAATTATAAATGATAAAGAAACTTTAGAAACAGAGGCTGTAATACTTGCAATAGGTCATAGTGCTAGAGATACGTATAAGATGTTATATGAACAAGGTGTAAAAATAACTCAAAAACCTTTTGCTGTAGGAGCAAGAATAGAGCATCCTCAAACATTAATAAATAAATCTCAATATAAAGAGTTTCATGATCATCCTAGATTAGGTGCAGCGGATTACAGATTAGTTGAGCATACATCAAATGGAAGAAGTATATATACTTTCTGTATGTGCCCAGGAGGGACTGTAATAGCCTCAGCATCTGAAGAAGGACAAGTTGTTACTAATGGGATGAGTGAACATGCTAGAGATCAAGAGAACGCAAATAGTGCAGTTTTAGTAAATGTTACTACAGAGGACTTTGAAAGTGATCATCCGTTAGCGGGAGTTTACTTCCAAGAAAAATATGAAAGATTAGCATTTGAACTAGGTGGTAAAAACTATAAAGCTCCAATTCAATTGGTAGGAGATTTTTTAAATGATAGAGTAAGTACTGAATTAGGATCTGTAAGACCGTCATATAAACCAGGATATGAATTTATAGATTTAAGAGGCTGTTTACCGGAATTTGTATGTGACACAATGAAAGAAGGATTACTTTTACTAGATAAAAAGTTAAATGGATTTGCTATGAACGATGCAGTTCTAACAGGGGTAGAAACTAGATCTTCTGCACCTATAAGAATAGTTAGGGACGAGCAAACATTGGAATCTGTAAATGTTAAAGATCTATACCCTAGTGGAGAAGGAGCTGGATATGCAGGTGGAATAGTAACCGCAGCTGTAGATGGAATAAAGTGTGCTGAAAAAATTATTTCTAAATATTCTGAAATGAAAATTTAACGGTAATTTAATAAATATTTAATATATTTTTAATATTTAACATAGATTTAACAAAACTAAACAAGGTGTTTGATAAAATGTATAAGGCGCTATATTTGTAGACTAATAGTATAATATTTCGAGGAGGAACTGAAATTGGATATAGTAATTAGCCTTATGGGAGGGTTAGGTTTATTCTTATATGGAATGAATTTAATGGCAGAAGGTCTTGAAAAATCAGCAGGATCTAAACTTAAAAGAATAGTTGAACTTCTTACTAGTAATTTATTTATGGGAGTTCTTGTAGGTGCATTTGTTACTGCAGTTATACAAAGTAGTAGTGCAACAACTGTTATGGTAGTTGGATTTGTAAATGCAGGTATAATGAGCTTAACACAAGCAATAGGTGTTATAATGGGAGCTAACATAGGAACTACTGTAACTGCTCAGCTTGTATCGTTTGACTTAAATGGAATGGCACCTATAGCATTAGGGATCGGTATTATTTTATATTTATTTGCATCTAAGCCAAAAGTTAAAAACATAGCAGAAATATTAATTGGATTTGGTATATTATTTACTGGTATGGACTTTATGAAGAATGCAGTTGAACCATTGGCTGAATACAAAGGATTTACAGACTTATTAATAGGGTTTGGAGATCATCCGATACTAGGTTTATTATTAGGATTTGGTATAACAGCGATAGTTCAAAGTTCAAGTGCTTCTATGGGAATGCTTATAGCATTAGCATCACAAGGATTAATACCTTTAAATGCAGCATTACCTATATTATACGGACAAAATATAGGGACATGCGTTACATCATTAATATCAAGTGTTGGAGCTTCTAGAAATGCTAAAAGAGCAGCGGTTATGCACTTAATATTCAATGTTTTAGGTACGGGAGTATTCTTAATAGTACTAAACAAACCAGTAGTAAGCTTTGTAACTAATATGAATCCTGGTGATGTAGCTAGACAAATAGCTAATACTCATACATTATTCAATATAATATCAGTTATTATATTACTTCCATTTACGAAGTTTATCATAAATCTTGCTATAAAACTTGTTCCAGATAAAGATGGAGAAGAAGATGAAAGCAAAGCTATAAAGTATCTAGATGATAGAATAGTTGAGACACCGTCAATAGCTGTAGCAAGTGTAGTTAAAGAAACTTTAAGAATGGGTAAAAAAGCTAAAGAAAGTGTAAATTATGCACTAGATGGATTTTTAGAACAATCTCAAGAGAATATAGATAAATCATTTAAAAATGAAAAAATAGTAAATGAATTACAAAAGGGAATTCTAAACTATTTACTTAAATTATCAAAAGCTCATTTAGATGAAGATGCTAGAGATATAGTAGATTCTTTATTTAATACAGTAAATGATATAGAAAGAATAGGGGACCATGCTGAAAATATAGCTGAGTTAGCTCAAGATATAATTGATTCAGATTTAAAATTATCTAAGCAAGGAACTGAAGAAGTAAGAGAATTATACAATAAAGTTATAACAACTTATGATTATGCATTACAAGCTATGAAAACTTATGATGTAGACTTAGCTTGTAAAGTTATAAAGATGGAAGAACAAGTTGATATAATGGAAAAATCATGTAGAGCAAATCATATACATAGATTAAATAATAGTTTATGTAGTATAGACAGCGGAATTATATTCTTAGATTTAATATCTAACCTTGAAAGAATATCAGACCATGCGGTTAATATAGCTCAACAAGTTATAGCAAATAAATTAGAAAAACAATAATATAATTATCGACAAACTCCTGTATAAAAAATATACAGGAGTTTTGTATATATAAATGAATAATTGAAAATATTATAATTAAATTATAAATAAATATTATAATT
>NZ_LBBT01000341.1 GCF_001006285.1 Paraclostridium benzoelyticum | reverse complement strand
AAATGGTTCTGTTCTCGTGTACCAAGTGACAGGGGTTCTCCCCTACTTAACCTCTCGCAGAGGGAAGCTGAAGGAGAAGGGTCGCATTGCGGCACGCCAGGAGACGGGCAGCTGAAGGACAAGGGTCTTGCATGCAGCTGACGAAGAGACAGGCAACTGAAAGGTTTAACCCGGAGTTGAAACTCCCGCGGTTAATGAGTGCTAAAAATTCATTAGGGGGCATGCGGTACGATCTTCGGGAGATGGGAGCCGTACCGGGCTTTAGCTCAATCACAAATTCTCAAAGACATGTTGAGGG
>NZ_LBBT01000340.1 GCF_001006285.1 Paraclostridium benzoelyticum | reverse complement strand
TGGCATTTAATTTTAAAATATGAAGAAAGAATCTAAATTATTAATAATTGCATTTATCATATTTGTAATTAGTTTATTAACAAGATGTATTTAGAAACTTATACAATAATATAAATAATAGAGAAATAAAAATATGCATTTAAGATTATAATTAAAATCGCTCCTTATAAGGAGCGATTTTAATTATAAAGATTTTATGGCTAAATATGAGGTGGAGTTTAGTAGAAAATAAAATAATAAAGATGCTCTATAAGAGCACCTTTAATCTAGTATGCTAGGAACTAACCTTATTTAGTGGGATAAATATAAATAGAACCTTCCCCGACTATTACTATTCTAAACTCAGGTGTAATTTTAACTAAATTAAATTTTTCAGAGTTTGGTTGAAATCTAATAGATTGAACTAAAACCTGATTTTCATCGAATACTTGAAGGTAAGCACCTTCAGTTTGAGAAACATTTTGAACCATATATTGATTGTCTTGTGAAAAATTTAAATCTGCAACCTTATATACCCCTTCTTTAAATACGTTAAGAGCATGAACAGTATTAATAGATACGCTTAATAAAAAGCATGAAACAAATAAAAGTGCAATTATTTTCTTTTTCATAATTAAACCACCTTTCTAGTATAGTTTAACTAGTAAAAAGATAAATATTCGATAATCAAAATAGTAAAAATTAACTAAATATAAAAAACAATGTATGAGTATAACATGAGCATTAAAAAACTTAGGATAATTAGTTTTGTATGGAATTAAGGTTATGATGATATTAATATAACTATATAAATTGCTTTAAACAATAGAAAAGCGAGATGTTATTTTCCCGCTCTAAATACTATCTTTCTTAAAGTAACTGAAGAGGTATATCCCATTGAAAATGCATTTATAGAACTGATTAAATCATCCGAGTTTTTTGAATTGAGATATCTATCAGCTTCTATTATAGATAATTTGTAAAACCCCAATATAGCTTGTAAAGCTGCAGCGATATCAGATTGTTCTGGGGATAAATTATAAGCTTTTTCAGTTAGGTCATATATTAATGAATTTATGAAACTAATTTGTATTCTAGCTTCATTTATATCAAAACTTTCTGAAGAAATAGATTTTATCAATACATACATATTACTATCTAAAAAATCTAAATCTCTAGCAATGGATTTAACATATGGATCATATGCTGGAGACTTAAGAGCAGAAGCAGTATTTATACTACTTGAAAAAATAAGTACAGTTATAAAAAATAGGATACTTAGCTTCTTTAAATACATAGTGCACATCCTTTTTTATAAGTAGTATATGTAGAAACATTCAAATTATAGGGGATTAGAAAATAATTATTTAATTTTATTTACAACAGTTCTTAAACTACCAGAAAGATTATATCCTATTGAAAATGGAGTAATAGAGTTAATCAAATTGTCAGAATTATTATATTTTAAATAGAATTTTAGTTATATTATAGATATTTTGTAATAATTTAATATAGATTGCATAGCTAAAATAGCATAAGCATCTATATTAGAGACTATGTAAATATAAAAAGGCGGGATTTTATTTTCCCGCATCACTTATAATTCTTTCTAATTCTTTTGAAGCGCTAGAAGCTAATGAAAATGCATTAATAGCATCAATTAAATTGTCAGGATCTTTAGTTTCTAAATATGATTGTATTTTCATCAAAGATATTTTATAAAAATTTAATATAGATTGAATGGCTAGTATAGAATCAGTGTCTTCTTTATTAAGTTTTGAAACTTTTATATTTAAGTCGTTAATTAAAGTTTCTATAAATTTAATGCTTTTACCAATCTCATCCTCTTTATAATCTCCCATAATGACAGCTTTAGTTAACAGATACATATCATTATCCACTCTTTCCAAGTCTTGAATATATTGATTGTTAACTGAATTTGTGGTAGTAACTATAAGAGCATGAGTAAAGGTTATATTGCTTGTAAATAAAATTAAAGTTATAGCTAAAACGATACTTAATTTTTTCAAAAACATATCTACACATCCTTTTTAACATAGTATGTGTAGTATCAATAAACTATAATGATGAAAAATTTAAAAAAAGAAGTGGAGTAGAGAATTCGATTTGTAAAAAATAAGAAGGCTAGAAAAACTCTAGCCTTTATAGGTAATAATGTTTTTATCACGATGATATTACTGAGAAGGTTAAGTATATTATTTACAGTTTTAAAAATGGATATTCAAAAAAGTTAGGAGATAAAAATAAAAATCATATCGAAACTAAATAAAACCTTGTGACAGATGTATTAAAAGAAGGAATAATTTATCTAGGACCTATTAAGTATAAGTACTAAAGAGATAAAGTTTACCCTAATAATGATAAAGATTTACAATAACAACCTAATGTCATAACATATGATAAACAACTATTAAAAGTTGCATGTCTATATATAAAATAATTTTATAAAAAATGGAATGAATCAAAAGTATAGTTGAACACTTTGGAAATTAATAGTATAATAAACAACATGCAAAAAGAACTAAGTTGTTGGTAAAATTATGGATAAGTATATTTTACTGAACATTGCATAAAACAACTCTATAAAGATGTTGAAACTCCAACGATTATTAAAAAACGTTGGGACTTGTTCGAGAACCTCCAAGTATAAAAAACTAAGGTAATTATATAGTGGCAGTATATAAGACATATCCTTAGCTATGACTTTAAATTAAAAGTTGTAAGGTTCTCCTTATTAATAATTTTTTAAGGAGGCATTTGTTATGCAAAAAAGAAAAGTAATAATTGACTGTGACCCAGGTATTGATGATTCATTAGCTTTATTATTAGCTATAAATTCACCAGAACTAGAAATACTGGGCATAACTACTTGCAGCGGGAATGTACCTGCTAAGATTGGAGCTGAAAATGCTCTATATACACTTCATAGATTTTCTGATAAAAACATAGATGTATATGTTGGAGAAGAAAATCCCATAAAAAGAGAACTTGTAACAGCTCAAGACACACATGGAGAAGATGGTGTTGGAGAAAATTTCTATGAGAAAGTACCTAATAAGTTTATAAAATATGGGGGAGTAGACTTTATTATAGAAACACTAAAAAATAATAAAAATGTATCTATAATAGCTCTTGGACCATTAACTAACATTGCTAAAGCACTTATGAAAGAAAAATATGTTTTTAAAAACTTAGATGAATTTATATCTATGGGTGGTGCATTTAGAATACACGGTAATTGTTCGCCTGTTGCAGAATTTAATTATTGGGTTGATCCACATGCAGCTGAATATGTTTACAAAAATTTACCTAAAAAAATCCACATGATAGGGCTAGATGTAACTAGAAAAATAGTATTAACACCAAATATTATCGAATTTATAAATAGATTAGATAAAAACTTATCTGAATATATAACACAAATAACAAGGTTTTATATTGATTTTCATTGGAACCAAGAAGGGATAATAGGATGCGTTATAAATGATCCATTAGCTGTAGCGTATTTTATAGATAGAAGTTTGTGTGATGGATTTGAATCATATACAGAAATTGTTGAAAGTGGAATAGCTATGGGGCAGAGTATAGTAGATTCATTTGACTTTTATAAAAGAAATCATAACAGTGTAGTGCTTACTGAGGTTGACGAGAAAAAATTCATGAGTATGTTTTTAAAAAGGCTATTTCCTAAACACATAGATAAAATTGATTTGATAGGGGGATTAATTTAAATGAAAAAAACTCTATCTACATACCAAGTAACAATAATAGCTTTAGGTATTGTATTAAATGTAGTTGGCGCGTTTATAGCACTGACATTAAGACTACCTATATACTTGGATTCGATTGGAACTATATTTATAGCGTGTGTACTAGGGCCTAGATATGCTGTTTTAACAGGAATTTTAGGGAGCTTTGTAAGTGGAATGACATTTGATATATATTCATTATTTTTTATGCCAGTTCAGATAACAACGGGATTAATAGCTGGAATTATATTTGAAAAAGATTTTTTAAAAGGTGGTAAAATATTTATAGGAGTAATGGCTTTTTCAATCCCAACTTCTATATTAAGTGCTATAATAGCAGCATTTGTATTTGGAGGCGTAACTTCATCAGGATCATCATATATAGTACAAATTTTATCCGTATTTGGAGTTAATAAGATTGTAGGCGTATTTTTTACACAGGTTCTAACTGACTATACAGATAAATTTATAGCAGTTGTAATTGTAAAATATGCAGTTTCGTTAGTTCCAAACAATATAATAAATAAATTAAAATTTAAAAATAGTTATATGGAGATAAACAATGGATAGATATAGTGAAATCAATAATAAAAATAAACGTGAAATAGTACTTCTGAAAGGATTTCCTTGTATATGGGGTAAATGTTCATTTTGTGATTATACTCTAGATAATGACAATGATGAAGAAGATATGAATAGATTAAATTTTGAAGTATTAGAAAATGTTACGGGGAAATATAAAGTATTAGAAGTTATAAACTCAGGAAGTTGTTTTGAACTTCCTAAAGATACTTTAGATAGAATAAAAAGTATTATAATCGAAAAAAATATAGAAAAGTTATTTTTAGAAAGTCACTGGTGTTATAAAAATAGATTAGACGAAATTAGAAGATTTTTTAACATACCTATAATATTTAAAACTGGAGTAGAAAGTTTCGATTATGATTTTAGAAATAACTTTTTAAAGAAAAATGCTAAGTTTAAAACTGTAGATGAGCTAAAAGCTTACTTTGATTCACCTTGTATGATGGTAGGCATAAAAGGTCAAACTAAAGAAATGATAGATAGGGATATAGATATAGTTTTGAATAACTTTGAACATGCTACTATAAATGTGTTTATAAATAACACTTCTTGTATAAAAAGAGATGAAGAATTAGTTACTTGGTTTAAGGAAAAGTATAAATTCTTAGATGAAAATGAAAAAATAGAAGTGCTTTATAATAATACTGATTTTGGAGTTGGTGAATAAAATATGTGTGAATTTGGAAAAAATGTTACAATAATATGAAAAAATTTAAAAAAAATATGGAACTAAGTTCATATATAGTATAATATAATAACAAAGACGAAGAACCGAGGTGCTAATATATGAACAACATTATAAATAAGACATCAATAATATGTACAATGTTAATGGTTACAGTTAGCATGCTTTCAGGGTGCTCATCAAATGAAAGTATTACTGATAATAATATAAATAAAAAAATAGAATCTGAGAGTGTAAACATTGATATAAATGAAAAAAATGCTAAAGTACTGAAAATAGGTAAAACAGAAATAATAAATGAAAATAACAGTGGAAATAGTGAAGAACTTAATATTATAGATACAAAAACTAAAGTTACAAATACAAGTGACTTTAACATTCGAAATATAGAACTAACATTCAGAGAGTATGATAAAGAAAATACTGCATTGGCAAAAACAGAAGCTTTATGTAAAATTACATTAAAACCAAATGAAAGTGCATATATACAAGCTGCACATAAAAAATATGCTAAAGATGTTAAAGTTACAGGATATTCATATAACTTAGGCAATAAACTTGTAAGTATAGACTTAGAAACTAATAAATTAGATATATCAACTACGAGGGAAAGAGTTGTAAAAGATTCAAAATATGATATATTGGGGATATCTAAACCAGAACTTGTAAGTGAAGTTAATGGTGGATATAGCTCTAAAATTACAATAAAAAATATTTCAGATAAGGATATAGGAAGTGTAGTTTTAGAAGTTGCAGAGTTAAATGATGAAAATGAGTACACTAATGTAACTTACTTGGATTCATATGAAGTAATTAAAAAATCTCAAGATGTAAGTTTAAGTTCCGTACATGCTAATGATGCAAAAAAATTAGAGGTAATAGGATATATTTATGATGACGTAAAAGACAATACAACTGTTGAAGTAAATTTAAAATTAAATGAAGTAATATTATTAAAATAAAAAAATT
>NZ_LBBT01000339.1 GCF_001006285.1 Paraclostridium benzoelyticum | reverse complement strand
TAATTCATTTTTTTGTTTATACTTTTAATATAATTTCAAATGCAATTTTTAATTATATCACTAAACATACTATACTTATTTCTCCTTTAAAAAAGACGGGTGCTACCACTGACACCCGTCTTTTTATTTTATATATTTATGTAATTGTTTTATATTCTCTTCCATGTTAGCATCAATAACCCACATTCCATTAATTGTTTTTGTTTCAAAACTTCCTTCAACAGGAATCATGTATTGATTTATTTTATAATTTTTTTCGTTTTGTATTTTTTCTTGTATATATTTTATATCATTTACTGGTATATTTGTACTAACTTGAGACATCATTTCCATATTCACTTCAAACTTTTTATCAGACTCTAAGCTTTCATATTTATTTATTATAGACTTTAAAACTGTTCTTTGTCTTTGAGTTCTTTCATAATCTCCATTTCCTTCTTTTCTTATCCTACAATATGCAACAGCTTGTCTTCCATTTAAATTTTTAGCTCCCATTCCCTCAATATAATCAGTTCCATGAGGTAATTTTTCTATATTATTAATTTCATCTAAATTTTTATTTATTTGATTTGCTTCATAATCTTTAAGTTCTATATCTACTCCACCTACTAAATCAATTACTTTAGCTAAGCTAAAAAAATCTACACTTACATAGTTCTTTAAATTCAAATCAAAATTTGAGTTTAAAGTGTCAAGTGCTAGTTTAGGCCCTCCATATGCATATGAATGATTTAGTTTTTCTTTTCCATGACCATCTATCTCTACCAATGTATCTCTTAGTATAGATACCAAGTTAACTGTTTTATTTTCTAAATCTATGTTTGCAATCATTATAGAATCGGCTCTAGCTTTTTCTTCTTTACTTCTTCTATCTAATCCAAATAAAGCTATATTAATAATCTTCTGATTTTCAATTTTTTCACTTTTTGTTTTCTCAATAGACACTTTTTGCTTTTCATTCCTATCTTTTATTAATAAGTACAATGCTGATATAGGTAAAATTATTACTATTAATAAAATTAAAATAATTTTTTTATTAAGTTTCACAAGTTCACATCCTTATTTATTTATGTATTCTTTAATTATTAATGATTAACTAAATTTCTTAAGCGTAAAAAATTCGCTTCGCTCATGTCGCCAACAACTCTGTCCGTTGCTCAAAATGTCATTTTTTACTTTCGCCAAAATATTTGTATAACTATGTTGTATAAGTTATCCACAAATATTTGTTAAGTATAAATTTCTTAAGCGTAAAAAATATCCTCGATATTTTAACCCAGGACATTTATTCGATAGATTCATTAAACTCTTTTAGAGTTTTTATTTCTTCTATTATCTTACTTAAATGGTAATTAAATACAGGACTCTTGTTTTCTTCAACATCAAAACAAATTTCCTCTGTGTTGTACAGTTCTTTTATTGCATTAAAGTTTTCTTTATTTAAATACAACTTATTTTCCAATAACTCTATAGACTGCATATGGAAATAAATTTCCCTACATATGCTTATAGATTTTTCTAAGTTTTCTATATCTGCTTCGTATTTACCACCATAATCTAACTCATCAGTTAATTTTGAATATATTTTATCTAATTGTTGTATGTTCTTTTTGAATATATTTATATCTAAACTTTCTTCATTTACAATTTTTGACTCTATAAGTTGTATAGCTGATTTTTCTATATTTTTAAATTCATTTATAGTCTTGTCTAAATAATTAGGTCGTGCTATTAAGTAGTTTGTAACTACTCCTATAACTACACCCACTGATGTATCTATAACCCTATGTATAGAGTAGTATGCTGGATTGTATGTTCCAACACCTAAGTGTATTGCTAAAAATGTTACACATGATACTACTACAGAGTTCACTTTTAATAAATTACACGCATATATAGTTAGCATTATACCTATTCCACATAAAATAGGTTCTCCTGGCTGTATAAGTGCAAATAAAAATCCTATTATACCTCCTACAATTGTTCCTTTTACTCTGTTTAGACCCGCTTTCATAGATCCTTTAACTGTATCTTGAACAGAAATTACACATGCTATTGCGCAGTAAAAAATTTTTTGAACAAGAAATTGCCCCAATAAGATACATAGCATTACAGCTATTCCTGTTTTTATGGTTCTCATGCCCATTTTCTGTAGCTTCACTATATTTACCTCCTAGTATATCTCCGATTAGTCATTACTATTTATTTTGTCATTAATATAGTATAATTTATTATTTAACATTTTGGTATACTTAAAAGTATTTATTTTGTAATTTATTTTTACCCCACTTTTTTTAATATAATCAGTTAATAGTTATACTATACAATTATAGCACATTAAAATAGAGTATCTTATTTAGATACTCCACTTTAACTATTTTAAAATTTATTTGGGACTATAAGCAGTTTTTCCTCCATTATCATATATAATAAGAGAATTTGCCTTTACAGTGTCGTTTTTGTATTTAAAGTCTTTATTAGAGAAATTTGCTACAACTCTCAAATCATCTCCATAGCAAGTAGTTTGTACTAATCTATCACTACTTAAAAACTCGAAGTCAGTCATAGGTTTATTTATAGCTTTTTTATCAAACTCTGACCAAACTTTATCATGGCTTAAAATCTCTTTTTTATGTTTTTCCCATTCACTCTTATCTATATGATACATAGGCGCTGTATTATATAAAACTTCTTTCATCATTCTATTTTCAACTTCACCTTGTATTTTGAAAGTACCCCATAGCCAATGATCAGAAGTTACAACTGAATCATTATAAACTAGTCTAAATAGAGGAAGTGAATATGCTGGATCTATAAATATTTTTTTGTATAAATCTTTAACCGGAACTTGTTTTGCAAATACTTCTGGAACTCCCCCTGTAGGTGAATAATATTTACCTACATAATACTCACTCTCTTTATTTTTATTCATGTCTGGATCTACCCATGAAAAAGCAGGTGTCTCAAGTCCATGTGCAAATGCTATAGTCGTACTCGCAAAATCATTTCCGCCTTCTGACCCTACAACCATATTTTTATCATCTCTTATATAACTCATTCTTTTTAATCTTGCATTTAAATCTTGTTCTTGTGTTGTAATGTGATTTTTAGAATAATCATCATAGATTTCTCCAGTTGCATCACAATCTATAAACCATGAGTTAAATTTATATCCCTCATTAAGTATCTTATTTACTCTTGATTTTACACTAGGCATAGCCAATGTAGGGTTTAGTTTTCTACCTGTTCCTTGGAACCCTTCTAATTTTTTTCCATTTTTATCTTCTACTGTTGCATTATCATATAGTGATTTATCATCAAACTTAGCTGTACTCCATTTTTCCTCACCTGGCTTATGAATTGAATGGTATGAATCATAAGGTCCAACTAAATATCCATAATCATTAGCTTTCTTTACAAACTCTGGAGAAACATATCCTGCCTCTAAATCATCAAATCCTATCCAAGCATTATCTAATCCTGATTTTTTCATATCATCTAATACATCTATTGTATTGTTTCTTGCCCAATAAGTTGTTGGAGTTGTTGAATCTTTAAGCTTTGATTTTAATAACTCTTTATTTAATAAAATTAATTCATTTCTATTTAAATTGTTTATTCCCTTTTTTACAACATCTTGAGTTTCTTTATTTAAATCTTTAAATACATTAGGATTATAAAATTCTTTTAACATCATAACTGAATTAAATCCTCTTACTATAGTTTGTTTTTGGTACTTATCTACATAGTCTTGATTTTTTACAGCATCTAAAACATTTGACACTTCTTTTCCATCTTCTACTTTTGTATTTAAAAGCTCTTTCATCCAGTTTATGAATTCTTCATCCATGTTTTGTCTTAATAAATTCCACTTAATATCATCCACAGTAATTATAGATTTATCCCAGAAGTAAATCTGTGGTGCTCCATATAACTTTTCTATGTTTTTATTTTCCTTTGCTTTTTGTGCTAATGTTTTAAATTCTCCGTTTTCAATTACAAAATTCTTGTAATTTTTAGCTACATCATTTACATTTTTATCTGTTATATATACCCTAAATCCATAATCTTTATTTTTGTTTATACTTGGATATTCATGAGTAAAATCAAACTTTATATTACTCTTTGTATCAAATTTTATTTCATCATTATATTTATTTTTCATTATATAAGTGGCTGCAAAGTTACTTTTATTTACTGAGAAAAATTGCATAGAAAAACTTTCTATAGTATTAAATATTTGCTCATTTAAATACTCTTTCCAGTACTTATCATTGCTTGGTATAAACTTTCCTTCATTTATAGGAATTACATAACTTTCACCACTAACACTTGGCCAAGTAAAAGTGTTAGCTTCTTTAGATGTTGATTTTATATCTACATCTAAGTAGTTATCTTTCTTTTTTATGTCTACATTAATATGTTCATCTGGGTATGTCCACGAAATTTCATTATCTTTCTTTTTTAAATTAGTAACAGATCTCTCTTTCATAGGTTCTGATATAATTTCCTTTTTACCATCAACATCTACAGATACTTGAAAGTTTTTAGGATTAACGTCATATTTAAAATCTAAGTTATTAACTTTTTCTACCTTAGCTGATATATCTTCATCACTTTTAGTAAGCACGTTACTACACCCCGCTAAGCTTGTTCCTATAAGTACAAAGCTTAACAATAACGATATTTTTTTATTCATCTTTATCACCTCAAAGTCATTTTAGTTTATTTTTGTTACACGTATGTTACAGTTTTATTTACTCTGAACTTCATTATCTATAAGCTGTAAATTATATTGCTTTATTATTTCGATTAATCTGTTTGCATAAACCTTTTGGCCTTTTTCATTTGTATCTGTGCTATAACCTGCATTTTGCAAAGCTTTTGCCTGATATATATATGTCTTAGCACTAAATACCCCGTTGTTTTGGTATCTTTTATTTTCATATAAAAACTTTGCATGGTCATCAATTGATTGACCTGCATCTTTATATTTTCTAAACTTTCCATTTACAGTGTTGCTTTTGAATTCTCTAGTTTCTAAAGTTACATACTCCCCTTTCCAATTTACGTCTGCTTTTATTCCAAATAAGTTATTATAATCCTTAGCTAATCTTGACTGCCCCCATCCTGATTCTAATATTGCTTGTGCTATAGTTATAGATGGTAAAACTTTGTATCTTTCATAGTTTTGTATTGCATCATCTTTTATGGAATTTATAAATTTTGTATAATCACTATTTTTACTCAACCTTTGTGGCATTACTCCAAAATCACTAAGTTGATTTATATAGCTATGTGTTAAACTTTTTTCAATCTTATTAAATTTAAGTTTACTTGTAACCTCATCAACACTATTTAAAACTTTTGCTTCATTATTATCATTTAAAAATAATTTAGATACTTTTTTCATTTCTTCTTCTTTAACATTGTTTAAATCATTCTTCTCCATAACTCCAATTATAGCCGTCACATACTTCCAGTTAATTTGAGCCTTATTATCGCTAATTTCATCTGCTACATTTATAAATTTTGAAACATCTATATCTTCTTTATTTATATCTTTTAAAGAATAAAAACTTATCATTATATAAATTAATCCTATTAAGACAACTATCACAGCCAAAAAACCTTTGTTTTTCATAATGTCACACTCCTTATGTATTTGTTATGTGATTATTATAAAAAAAGTTTGTTTCATGAATGTTACAAAACAAAAAGTTTGATTAAGCATAAAAAAGGAGGCTATGTAAATTTAGCCTCCTTAATATTTTTTTATTTAGAACTCTATAAAAAATTCTATATAATCATTTTTTAATTTTGTTCCGTATGTTAATTTTTGTGCATCTAAAATTTCCTTTACTAAACTAAGCCCTAATCCTGTTCCAGATAATTGTCTATTTCTTGATTTTTCTAATACGTAAAATGGTTTCCATATATTATCTAATTCAGATTCTATTATTCCATTAGCCTTATTAGATACATATATATATACTTTTTCTTTTCTTATTAAAGATATGTATATCTTATCATCAAGAGTATATTTTATAGAATTACTTATTAAATTTCTTAGAACAATTTTTATTCCTTCTATATCCCCCTCAATCATGAATTCATTTTCATCTATATTTAAATTAACCTCTACATTATTTTCATTTATAATCAATTTATATTCATCTATAATTAACAATAATATTTCTTTCAAGTCAAATGAATTTATTTTAACTTCTCTTTTTTCATATTTTGAAAGATAAATTAAGTTGTTTATTATATCATTCATCTTTTCACTTTCTTCTATTATTGTATCTAAATAAGTTCCATCATCTATTCCATCTTGAATTCCCATAGCATAAGCTTTTATAAGTGCTATAGGTGTTTTTAGCTCATGCGATGCTCCACCTATGAATATTTTTAAATTTTCATTTCTTTTATTTAATTCATTTTGTGCTTTTTGTAAACTTACGCTCATTTGATTAACACTATCCGCTAATTCTTCTATTTCATCATTTGTTTTTATTTTTTCTGTTCTAAAGTTTAACTTTGCTATATCTTTAGATAATAGTTTTATTTTTTCAAGTGGATCAATTATCTTTTTAGATAAAATAAATGTCAATAATATTACTATTAATACTGACAAACTATTAAGTATCAAATTAAATTTATTTATTATAGAAATAGTTTCTTGAGAATGTTCTATAGGCATTGATATTGCAAATATATAATTATCTTTCAATATAAACTTTACTAATAAACTGTATTTTAGATTTCCCTGATTATATATTTTATTAACACTCTTTTCCTTCATATCATCAATTAAGTAATGAGAAATCCAAAATTTCTTAAGTTTTATATCTTTCTTTTCAAACGCTTTTATCAATACTTCAGTTATATCACCTTCATTTATTCCATTTTCCGCATCTAAATGAGTATAGATTATATTTATTCCATATTTATCCTCTATATTATCTATGTCTTTAATAATAGTATCTGATCCTAATTTTTCAATTTCATCTCCAACAGTATTTATAATTTTCTTCTTTTCATGTAAATAATACTTATGAATAAAAATATTATTTATAGTTAGTGATATTATAGATACAATTACTACAACTAAAGATATGCTAATGGCTAGTTTTTTATTAAGTTTAGTCATTATGTTCCTCCAAACTATATCCCAATCCTCTATGTGTAACTATAAAATTCTCACCTATTTTTGTTCTTAACCTTCTTATATGAGTGTCTACTGTTCTAAAATCACCAAAGTAATCCATACCCCAAACCAAATCAAGTAATTTTTCTCTTGAAAGTATTACACCTTTGTTGTTTATAAAGCACTTTAATAACTCAAACTCTGTTTTTGTAAGTCCTATATCCACATTATCTTTAAATGCTTTTGTAAATTTAAAATCTATTTTTAAATTTTTAATTGTAACTATATCATTGTACCCCACAAGTTTTTTAGCTCTTATTATTAAAATTCTAGGATCAAATGGCTTTCTTACATAGTCATCAGCTCCAAAATTGAGAGCATCTACCTCATCATCACTCTGACTTTTTGCTGTTAACATCATCACCTTGATGTTGCTGCTTTCTTTTATCTCCTTGCAAACTTCTATTCCATCTATTTTAGGCATCATCCAATCTAGTATAGCTAAATCAATTTTATTTTTATAAAATACTTCTAAAGCTTCTTCACCATTGCTAGCATTAAAAACATTAAATCCTTCTTTTCTTAAATAAGCTTCTATAATTTTTAGCATACTTAATTCATCATCCGCAACTAATATATTCATCGTTTCACGTCCATTCGTATTTAAGTTTATAAATATATTATATATTATCATCCAATTTTTACACTAATGTTACAAAACTATTATATAATTTCTTTAAGCGTAAAAAAGGTTTCATAAGTTTTACAAAGAATCATATTTATTTAAATAAGGTTTATTAATCTTTGAATTAAAAGGAGGTTTTATATGAAAGAAATTAAATTAAAAAATGGTAAAACTGCAATTTTAAGATCACCAATAAAAGAAGATGCCCAAGCAATGATAGACTACCTAAATATAATAGGTGGTGAAAGTGATTTTATAACCTTTGGTAAAAATGAATTTTCAATGAGCGTAGAGGCAGAGCAAGATTATATCAAAAGAATAAATAGTATGGATAATTCTAAAAATGTACTAATTATTATAGAAGATGAAATCGTTGGAATAGCTTCTATTACTTCTGTTCAAAAGGAAAGAATGAAGCACAACGGAACCTTAGGAATAAGCCTTCGAAAAAAATATTGGGGTATAGGTCTTGGAAGTGATATTATGGCTTATCTTATCAACTGGGCCAAATCTAATAAAATAACAAAGAAAATCAACCTTTTAGTTAGAGAAGATAATATTAGAGGCGTAAAACTTTACGAAAAGTTTGGGTTTGAAAAAGAAGGACTATTGAAGAAAGATATATGTGTAAATGGTGTTTATTACAATACTATAGCTATGGGGTTGTACATAGATTAAATTTTACTTTAGATAAGTACGTTATAGTTATTTCATTCACACAAAGACTTGAAGTTCAGTCTTTAAGTGTTTCTTCAATAACTATAACGCACTTATCACTAATACAATTAATGACTTAACTATACTCGTTTTCTCTCTCTATTTGAAGTATTTTCCATATGGCTTAAATTCTTTTAATTCCTCAATAATTTCATCTAATTTGTTAAATTCTTTTTTTACATCATTTCCAATTAAATCTGTTAAATAGTCAAATAAAGCTTGACCATTTCCCTCCATTATAAATCCTGATAAATTAACTTTATCTTTGCTCTCAAGAACTATGATAATTAACTGTCCAGTACTTATTTTATCTAAATAGGAAGAATCATCATTATCTATATTATTTAGATGTTCTATAGTCAATTCTATTTGTGCTTTTTCTTCTTCACTTAATAGTTTTTCAATAACACCCACATTATCTATTTTGTAAATTTTTGAAATATCTTCAAAACTATAGTCTTCATTGTTTTCATCCATATTAAAAAAATCCTCTAGTGTAATTTCTTCTGCATCATAATTCTCAATTAAGTTTTTTGATATATTATCTATGCTATATTTATTTTCATTGTTCATTCCCCAACATCCCCCTTAACTTAATATATATTTTAAATAGTATATAATCTAATACGCTTTTTCAATAAAATATATATTTAAAAGCCTATTAAAATAAATTTTAATAGGCTTTTTTAATTAATTTTCTATTTTTGATGATTTATCTTTATTAGAACTAATTGTTAAAATAACTAGTATTACAAGTATTCCTAAAAGCACTGCTGTAAGTCCATATCCTCCAACTAAAGCTTGTACCTTACCTAAGAATATTCCAGCTACTCCAAAATCTCCATCTGAGAAAGTAGAGTTTGCAACGCCTAAACTACCAAGCACAGGAAGTAATGCTACTGGTAATAGTGATATTATTACTCCATTTACAAAAGCTCCAATTACAGCTCCTTTTCTACCACCTGTTGAGTTTCCAAATACTCCTGCTGTAGCTCCTGTGAAGAAATGAGGAACAACCCCTGGTATTATTATTACAAGTCCTGCTGCTGCAAGAGCTAACATCGAAACTATACCTCCGATGAATGAACTTAAAAATCCTATTAATACTGCATTTGGTGCATAAGGGAAAACTATAGGGCAATCAAGTGCTGGTTTTGAATTAGGCACTAGTTTGCTAGCTATTCCTTTAAATGCAGGAACTATTTCATTTAAAACTAATCTAACTCCATTTTGGATTAATATAAATCCTGCTGCGAAAGTTAATGCTTGTATCATTGAAAATACTATAAAGTTTTTACCACCTGATAACTCTGATTCAATAAACTTAGGTCCTGCAACAAGTGCAACTACTATATATAGAGTTAACATAGTTATTGATATAGAAACTGCTGAATCTCTTAAGAAACTTAGAGACTTAGGAACTTTCATTTCCTCTGTTGATTTTGAATTTTTTCCAACAGCCTTTCCTATTGATGCAGATATCGCATATCCAACTGATGAAAAGTGACCAAGTGCTACTGAGTCATTTTTAGTTATCTTTTTCATGAAAGGTTGACATATAGCCGGAGAAATTACCATTAAAAGTCCTAGTGCAAGTGAACCCGTAAAGATTAAGTGAGCTCCACTCATTCCACCTGATATTAATATAACAGCTATCATACAAGCCATAAATAATGTATGATGCCCTGTTAAAAATATATATTTAAATTTCGTAAATCTAGCTATAAGAATATTTACTATCATACCAAATGTCATTATAAGCGCTGTAGCTGTACCGAATTTATCCATAGCAAGTGCAACTACTGCCTCATTATTAGGTATAACTCCACTTACATTAAATCCATACTCAAACATTTTACCAAATGGTTCTAGTGAACCTGCTATTATACCTGCTGAAGCTGCTATTACAACAAATCCAACCATAGCCTTTAAAGTTCCTTTTATTATATCTTCAATAGGCTTCTTTTGTAATAAAAGTCCTAATAAAACTATAAATCCTACAAGCACTGATGGCTCAGATAAAAAGTCGATAGTTACTTTTAAAAAACCACTCATCTATGATGCCCCCTCTTTATTTAGGTTCTAGCAACCTAATTTTTCTTGTAATTTAGCTTTTAATTCATCTTTGTCAAATAACGCATCTAAAACTATTAAGTTTGGTAAGTGAGATGCACTATCTTCTAAGTCTCTTGCTGTTATAAATATATCCGCTTGATCAGCTGTTGCATCTGCTAAAGAACTATGAGAAACTTCGTATCCACTTAATCCTAATTCACTTAATACTTCATTAACATTCATCTCTACCATAAAACTTGATCCTAATCCTGATCCACAAACTGCCATTATTCTATTCATACTACATTACCTCCATTATCTCTTTTTCATTATTTAAATTTAATATTGTATTTAATTTATTTTGATCCATACATACTTTAGCAACCTTTTGCATAATTTCTAGATGGGAGCTACTATCAGTTGCACTTAAAGTGAAAAATAAACTAACTTCTTTACCTAAAAAATCTACTGGCTTATTTAACTTCAACAAACATAAATCTGTTTTTAATGCTCCATCTTCTGGTCTTGCATGCGGCATTGCAATTTTAGGTGCTATGCAAAAATATGATCCAAATTCATCAATTTTGTTTAATATTGCTTCATAATAAGAATCATTTATTGAATCCCTTTTTTGTAAAATATCACAAGTAATTTTGATAGCTTCTTTATAGTCATTTACATTGTCTAAAACTTTAACTATCATCTCTTACCCCCCCTTGCTTATCTTGAGTATTTATTTATAACTTCTAAAACTTCATCTTTATCTTTACTATTTAAAATTTTATCTATATTTTCTTTTTTACTAAGCATTTTAGTAAGACAAGCAAGTGCTTTTATATGTGTTTGATTATCTTTTGGAGCTAAGCTTATAAGAATCTTAACTTTATGTTGCTCTTTCCCAGAAAAATAAATTTCTTCTTTAAATGTTGTAAGAGTCATGCTAACTTTATTTACTCCATCTTCTGGTCTTGCATGTGGCATCGCAACCTTTGGAGCTATAACTATATATGGGCCTAATTTTCTTACATTTTCTATCATAGCCTCTATATAAGAATCTTTAACATATCCTAAATTCTTTAGTGGATTTGCACTAACTC
This sequence comes from Paraclostridium benzoelyticum, assembly GCF_001006285.1. GTDB lineage: Bacteria > Bacillota > Clostridia > Peptostreptococcales > Peptostreptococcaceae > Paraclostridium > Paraclostridium benzoelyticum. Next base: position 3,438 of record NZ_LBBT01000339.1, on the reverse strand, counting down.
TTATTGCGTCTTCCCAATTTGTTGCTTCTTGATTTAAATAAATAGTATCCTCATTTAGAAGTTCTCTTAATGTTGCTTTATAGCTTTTTCCTTTTTCTCTAGAAGAAATTACAATATTTTTAATTTCTTCTCTTAACTTTTCCTTATTTGAAATAGTTGCGTATTTTTCTACTCCATTTATAATTTTATTTATAAACTCTTGTTCAAAATTAAATACAGATTGCGTATTTGATATTTGAGAGAGTAAATTTTGCTTATCTAAATCTGTAAGTATAGGATTTACCTTTATAGCTTGTTTTTGGTTTAAGTCTACAGTAGTTATAGCAAAATCATAGTACTTTTCATAATTTTCAAAATTCTTCAGAGACAATATATCTTGAATTTCTATCAAGTCAAATAACTGCTCTATCTGATTTTTAAGAAGCTGTGAAGTTGCCATACCTGAATTACATACTATAACAATTTTAGGAATTTTAATTTCAACTCCCATTTTTGAACTATATCCTCCAAAGTACATAGCTATATATGCTATCTCATCATCATTTAAATATATATCTAAGTTTTTCTCAATAGTTTTTACAACTTGTTTTGTAAATTGATATATTGATTTATACTTTTGCTTTACTTCACTTTTTATTAAGTTTAAGTAGTAAATTCCATACCTTATTTTAAATATAGAAGGTATAAGATGATTTAGTATATTTTTGGATAACACATCATAATCTTCTATTGATATACAAGAAATCTTTTCAAACTCTTTTACCATCATATTAACAGGAAGAATATATTTACTATTAAGTTCATTTTGATAAAAATAGTTTCTTATATCTTCATCTTTTGTAAAAAACGTTTGTATATAATATACTTCATCTTCATCAATATTATTGTTTAGGACTTTTCTAATTATATTTAATAATCTTTTAACCTCTTTGTGAGAGTCCAGACTATCTAAGAAATTCTTATCTTCATTTTTAAAAGTTATAGTATCTTTATTTTTTACATAATAGTTTTTATAAAAAATTGCTAAATACATAAGTATATAATTTGCGTTAGTATTTTTTAAAATATTTAGATTTTCATTTTTTATTAAAACCTTTATATCTTCAAATACTTGAATATACCCATATTCATTAAAAAAATAATTGTATTCATTGTATAAGTTTATAAATAGATATCTTTTAGAATTATTACTTCCAATCAACTTATATCCATTTTTAGCTTCTAATTCTAATTTATATTTACTTATATATTCTCTAACATTTTTGATATCGTTTAAAACAGTATTTCTACTTACTAAAAGCTTGTTACAATATCTTTCTATTGTTAATTTTTCTAAAGATAAAAATAAATCGATTATTATACTTATGCATCTTTCTTCTGAAGATAATATATAATCATCTTTAGAGTACTTAAGCACCTTTCTTATCTTATCTTTATCTTCTGAGTTTATATGATAACCTAAGTTCCTTACATTCGATATTTCTAAATTATATTTTTTTATGTGATCATTAATTTTTGAAATATCGTAATAAACTGTTCTTCTAGAAATATTTAATAACTTAACTATTTTTTCAATCTTTACATATTCATGATTCATAAGTATATCTAATATATCTTCTAGTCTTTTATTAAGTTTCATATGTTCTTCCTTTCTTAAGTTCATTATATAACTTTTTATTTTTGCACAAAAGACAAAATATGCGCACATTTTTTATGCAAATTTTTGTACTCATCTTAATATATTAACCTAAATTAATAGTTTATTTAAATCAAAAGTATAAAAAATACCTATCAAATTTGATAGGTATTTTTTATACTTTTAGCCCCTTCATTTTTTTATAGTAAAATATAAACGAATACGCTCCTGGGATTATTATCCACAATAATATGCATATAGTTGAAGATGTTTCTATTTTAAAGAAAAATGCTGATATAAACATAATAATTGCTATTGGAAAAGAAATATATCCTAAAATTTTATGAGCTAATTTCCAAGTATCTTCATCTCTTATAGTCCAAGGAAGTCTTAATCCTAAATATCTATTAAATGGTATTTTAGGTGCAGAATTCCCAAATACCATAATTAGAATAGATACCAAAGTAACTATAACCATATCATTATTTTCTAAATTTAATAAATTCTTAGTTGATGGCATTATAGTCAATAAATAAAATCCTATAAAGACTAACATACTAAGTCTATTCAAAAATCTCATAGTCTTAATTTTAGGATTTCCTTCTGATAAATTTGATACCTTTGATGCTTTGATATCTAAAATTATCATTGAAATAATAGCAATTGCTACAACAACAGTAAAGCTCAAATTATTTTCTGGTGCTATTGTTCCCCAAATTATAATTAATAACGATGCTATAGAAAGCACTATCCCTGTAATATCAATCTTTTTCATATATACATTCCCCCTTTATTATTTTTGAAATATATCTAAAAAATTCCCTAAAACTTCTTGAATTACAGAAGTATTTATAGAATAAATTACAAACTGTCCCTTCTTTTCAGAACTTATAAGTTCTGCATCTCTTAAAATATCCAAATGTTTGGATATAGATGGTTTTGACATGTCAAAGCGGTTAGATATCTCCCCTGCACTTAAATCCTGTTTATTCAAAAGTTTTAAAATTTCTCTTCTAGTTTCATCACTTAAAGCTTTAAACACTTTTCCCATAAATGTATTCCTTCCTTTATATATTTAGCTAATTAGTTAAATATCTATATATTTATTATATTCTAGTTACTTTTAAATTGCAATATCTGCTGAATATCATATTCTATCACCTTTCTTTTATTAAGGTTAATTTTCTTAAACGTAGAAAAAGATATCACACTAATGTACTGCGCCCCAATTGTTGGACTAAAAATCTAATGATTGGGGTGTTTTTATATGACTAAATACGATTTTAGTTTTAAACTAAAAGTTGTTAAATCTTATTTAAATGGAGAAGGCGGATTTCTTTCACTATCAAAAAAATATGGAATTCATAATAATAGCCAAATTCAAAAATGGGTAAATGCCTATAACATATTAGGTGAAGATGGGCTAAAAAGAAAAAATAGAGATACCTGCTATACTGTACAGTTCAAGCTAGATGTTATAAACTATATGTTAATAACTAAATCTAGTGCACAAGAGGTCGCTAACCATTTTAAAATGAACAATAGTTCACTTATATCAGCATGGAAACAGAAATTTTTAAATGATGGTATAGATGCCTTGTCTAGAACGAAGGGGAAACCATCCATGAACAAAAACACTAAAAAAGAAAAAAAGTTAACAAGAGAACAAGAGTTAGAATATGAAAATACACTGTTAAAAGCGGAGCTTGCATTTTTAAAAAAGCTGCGTGCTTCAGGAATGAATGTTCCCGAAAGGTTAAAAACCGATACGAATCAAAAGTAATTTATGATCTTCGCAAGGA
>NZ_LBBT01000338.1 GCF_001006285.1 Paraclostridium benzoelyticum | reverse complement strand
TTTACATAATATTAAATATTTTTATAAAACTTTTTTTATCCAAAACAAAAATCTAATTTAATATTTTATTTTCATTTTTGTCCTTTTAGGGTATAATATGCATTAGGTATATACATAACTTTTTAACAATCTTAATTATTGTTTTTTAAAGTTAATTTTCTTATGGAGGTTTTTAATATGTTAGTTTCAGCTAAAGAAATGTTAAACAAAGCTAGAGAAGGTAAATATGCTGTTGGTCAATTCAACATAAATAACTTAGAGTGGACTAAAGCAGTATTACTTACAGCTCAGGAAAACAATTCTCCAGTTATACTAGGGGTATCTGAAGGTGCTGGTAAGTACATGGGTGGATATAAAACTATAGTTGGTATGGTTAATGGAATGTTAGAAGAATTAAATATAACAGTTCCAGTAGCTCTACACTTAGATCACGGTAGTTATGAAGGAGCATTAAAAGTAATAGAAGCAGGATTCTCTTCTGTAATGTTTGATGGTTCTCATTATTCTATTGAAGAAAATATAGAAAAAACAAAAGAAGTAATAAAAATAGCAAATGCTAAGGGAATATCTGTAGAAGCAGAAGTTGGTTCTATAGGTGGAGAAGAAGATGGTGTTGTTGGTGCTGGTGAAATTGCTGACCCTAATGAATGTAAATTAATAGCTGATTTAGGTGTTGATATGTTAGCAGCTGGTATAGGAAACATACATGGTCAATATCCAGAAAATTGGGCTGGATTAAACTTTGATGCTTTAGAAGCTATAAACAATGCTACAGGAGACATGCCATTAGTTTTACATGGTGGAACAGGTATACCTGCTGATATGATACAAAAGGCTATATCTTTAGGTGTTTCTAAAATAAATGTTAATACAGAGTGTCAATTAGCTTTCGCTGCTGCTACTCGTAAATATATAGAAGAAGGAAAAGATTTACAAGGTAAAGGTTTTGACCCTCGTAAAGTTTTAGCTCCAGGATTCGAAGCTATAAAAGCTACTGTTAAAGAAAAAATGGAATTATTCGGTTCTGTAAACAAAGCTTAATATATAAATTAAAAGCTATCTCATAAATTGAGATAGCTTTTTTAATTTATATTATTTTAATTTTTCTTGTGTAACTTTACAATTGTTTCAACATGAGGAGTATTTGGGAACATATCCATGCATTTAACCTTTTCTACATCATATCCATATTTTTTAAACTCTACTAAGTCTAATACCAAGGTTTTTGGATTACAAGATATATAAACAATTTCTTTAGAATCAAATTTTGATATGTCTCTTATAGCATCTTTATGAACTCCTGGTCTTGGTGGGTCTACTATTATTATATCTGGCTTAGCTTTTAATTTATTAACTGTTTTAGCTACATCCCCTGCTATGAATTCGCAATTTGTTAAGTTATTTAACTTTGCATTTTTATTTGCAGCTTCAACAGCTTCCTCTATAATTTCTATACCATAAACCTTTTTAGCTTTTTCAGCCATAACTTGTCCTATTGTTCCAGTCCCACTATATAAGTCAAATACTACCTTATCATTATGTTCCCCGACAAACTCTCTAGCTATTTTGTATAATTCTTCAGCACCTTTAGTGTTTGTCTGGAAGAATGAAAATGGAGATATTTTAAATTTAAGGCCTAAAAGTTCCTCTTGTATATAATCTCTTCCGTGTAAAACTCTTAATTCATCACAATTAACTGCATCTGCTAACCCGTCATTTATTGTGTGTAATATACTTACTAAATCAGCTTTTAAGTCTAAGTTTAGAAGCATATCTTTATATTCTGTCATGTCGAAATTTTCTTGAGATGATGTAACAATATTAACCATCATTTCATTTGTATTTATACCTTTTCTTACTACAAGATTTCTTAAATAACCTTTATGACTCATGTTTCTGTAATAAGGTGCATTCTTTTCGTTAAAATATTCTACTGTAGATGTTAAAACTTTTATAAAATCATTATCTACTAAAAAACATCCATCAACAGTTAAAATATCAATATGCTTCCCTTTTTTGTGTAATCCTAAAGTTAATGGTCCATCTTTCATTTCATCTCCGAAAGTATACTCCATTTTGTTTCTATATTCTTTAGTTTGAGGACTTTGCTCGATACCTTGGAAGTTAAATCCAAATATATCTTGCTCTAAAAATAAATCCATTACTTGTCTTTCTTTTATTTCTAATTGTTTTTCATAAGGCACAGATAACATACTACACCCACCACATACGTTAAAATGCTTGCATGGTGTTTCAGTCTCTAGTGGTGAGTTTTCTAAAAGTTCCATCATTTTTACTTCCGCTTTTCCACTCTTAGTCTTTTTAACTGAAGCCTTAACTTTTTGTCCAGTTATGCCGCCTTTCATATATATGTCTCTATTTCCTAAACGACTTACTGACGTTCCTCCAAATTCCATTTTATCTATCTCAAATTCTATAATATCTCTTCTTTTCACTCTTTAATCCTCCGTATACAAAATTATCTTTCTTCTATTAATTTAACTTCTTCTTCTGTTAATTCTCTATATTCTCCCAACTCTAAACTTTCATCTAGATTTAGTTTTCCCATAGAAAGTCTCTTTAAGTACATAACTTTTTTGTCTACACTTTCAAACATCCTTTTTACTTGATGAAACTTTCCTTCATGTATAGTAAGTTCTATTTTAGATACATCTCCACTTTCAAGAATAATAAGTTCTGCTGGCATAGTTTTATAGCCATCATCTAATATTACTCCTTCTTTAAAAGCTTTTATATCATCTTCTGTTACAACTCCATCAATTTCTGCAAAGTAAGTTTTAGGAACATGACTCTTTGGTGATAAAACCCTATGTGATAATTGTCCATCATTAGTTAATACTAATAATCCCTCAGTATCCTTATCTAATCTTCCTACTGGAAACGGTTCAAATGCTAATGATTTCTTATCTATCAAATCTAAAACTATAGGATCATGTTTATCAAAAGTAGCTGATATATATCCATCTGGTTTGTTTAACATTAAGTATATAAATTCTTTATATTCTATAGTTTCTCCATCAAAATTTATAATATCTTTATCTGTATCAACTTGAAGACCCGGGTTATTTTCTATTTTCCCATTTACTTTAACTAGTCCATTTTTGCAATCTCTCTTTATTTCAGCTCTACTTCCATATCCTAGGTTAGAAAGTACTTTATCTAATCGTTGTTTTTTAGCCATAATCTGTACCTTCCTTTAAAAATGTTCTCCATTTTCATAATACTTTTCTTTCTCAAAAACTGTAAAAGCTAAATCCATACTTTCTACATCTAAATTATTTCTTATACTATCAGTTATAATTTTAGCAACTACATCTTGAACTTCCTGTCCTCTATCAAACCATGCAACTTCTACAAAAGGATATACCTCTGCAATCTTCCCATCTCTTATAGCAACTGACTTTATACACTCTATTTCAAAATAATCTCTTGGGCATTTAACTGCTTCAACTAATTTATCTATCATATTCTCGCTTATTTTACATACATCAGTTTCATTTATTCCTCTTATTTTTATTTGTGGCATCTCATTTCCATCCTTTCTTTTATTTTTATTCATCTTATTTTATAGGTATTATTATACTTTTAATTTTTCATTATTACAATTTATATTCTTTTACATTAAAATAGGGGTGTCTTAAATGTTTTTATTTAAGGCATCCCCAAAACTATTTTTAGCTATAAAATTTAGAATCTCCATTTAATTGTTTTTTTCCTATTAACTCAGTCAAACTAGTAAGTGATGCAATGCTTATATCTTTAAAGCTTATTACAAATACCAACTTAAAATCTGTAAATGTTTCATCTATACTATACACATTAAAAAAGCATCTTATATCATCATTTAAATACTGTTCTCTTAAATCCGACTCAATTTCATCTGTAATATCTTTTACAAAAGCTCTTACATCTTCAAATAATATTTGAAATTCTTCTACAGTAGCTTCTTCACCTAGTTCTTCAAGTAGTTCATTAATCTCTTCTACTGAAAACATACTATCATCTAACTGACAATCAAATGCCATTATACTGTCTTCTTTTATATCTTTAGATATATCTTGAACACTAACAAAGTCTTCGCGTTCACTTAACATGTGTTTTATATCTTTACTTTTTATACTTATTGTTTGTTTTTTATTATTTATTTTAACTTCTAACAACTATCTAGCCCCCCACTTTAAGTTTATTGGAGACTTAATATAAATGCCTTTATATCATCCCAATTTTTTACTCTTATTATATTTTCATTTTCAATATTCTTGTTATAATTATTGTCTAATAATAACACAGTTAATCCTTCAGATGCCAATTGTTCAGCGTTACTTGGATTATCTTCTATAAATATATTACATTCTAATTCTTTTGCTTTGCTAACTTTGTAATCACTTCCTAATAAGTGTACATCTATATATCCTAAATCATTATCAGATAGCCATCCTGTAGTTATATCCTTCAATATCTCACTTCTAGCTGTAACAAAGTACAAGTTATGATTTTCATTTAATTCCTTTATAACTTCTTTAGCTCCATCTACAACATTAGCTTCTTTGTAAGCATGTATGAAATCAGTGTGAAATGATTGTAATAAATCATCTAGTTCAACTTGATATAATTCTTCTAATTTATGTGTTACACAATCTTCTTCTGTTATTTTTTTATTGTACATATCATTTAAGTACGGAATAAAATGATATGGATTAGTTATCGTTCCATCTATATCTATGCATATATTTAACTTTCCCATTTTTACCTCCAAATAAAACTTTATATTATTGTAGTTAACACATTATAACATACTAGATATTATAAATCAAAATAACACTATTTAGTATATGTTTGTGTTTTAAAAAAATTCACTTTGATTGTTTATATGTATAAATAACTTTTATAATTTATCTACATTTTTTAGTAAGTATCCCTTTTAAAGCGTAAAAAAAGCTTGTACAATACAAGCTTTTTATGTTCTACGTTAAACATTATATCAAATTTCTATAAACTTTTTATTGTATCTACAAAATTCTTAATTTCATTATCAGATAAGCTAAGATACTCTTTTATCTGGCTTATATACTTTAAGTTTTTAGTTTTTAACATGTTTTGTGCACATTCCATAGCTTTGCCCCTTAAGATATAAGCTTTTTGTACACATATTTTAGAATATTCTAATTGATTAGTTGCATCTTCATTAGAAAGTTTAGGTACTTCCATATCTTCGTAAGTTTGCACTACTTCATCACACATTTCTTTAGCATATGCAACATCTTTTTTAGCTTTGTTTATAGTATTAACATTTATATCTAAATTTTTAGTATTCGGAAGACATTCCCTCATAGGTACTAATGCTTTTCTTTCTATTTTATATATTTCGCTTTTAAAATTTTGTATTGTCTCTTTATCACTTTTTTGCATAGATACGCTATCTACTTCATTTGTATTAGATTCTTCTTTCTTAGAATCATTCTCTGTATTTGAAGATTGCTTTTCACTATTTTCAACTTTCTTAGTTTCTTTTAAATCGGATTGTTTAACTTCTATTTTTTCATTTTTATATTTGGCTTCTTGATTATCTTCATACTGTTCATTAAAAGCATAACTTCTATATTCTAAAATTTCTTCTATTTTATTTATCGTGCTTATATATATATTACAGATTACTATAACAGTGGCAACTACTACATACATACCTCCATATATGCTTGCCCTTTTAAAATCTTCTTTATTTTTAAACAAGATCCATAAAGGCAATATATATAAAAGTAAAATTACTAATGCCCATCTCACATTAACAACTCCTTTACCTAAAGTTTATATTTCAGGTTTGATATATCAATAGTATTTACCATATTTTATTAATTAATCCATAATTTTTATTAAATTAAAATCTACATAATCACAAGATACCAAATTATATTCAACTTCATTTCTAATTCCCTTTAATCCCATTTTAAATGATTCTTTTCCATGTAAATGCCCATATACCACTTTTTCAACTCCGTAAGACTCATATATTTCTGTAAACAAAGATGGGTCTAATTTATCATTAGTCGGTGGATAATGAGTTATAACTATTATCTTTTTAAATCCAGCCTTATTAGCTGCATCTAACGAAAGTTTTAATCTATGAGCTTCTCTTTTATAAATTTTCTCATCGTCTTCTGTGAACTTAACATCATTAGGGCATATCCAGCCTCTAGTTCCACAAATTGCATATTCTTCATATTGATAAAAGTTGTTTTGTAAGAAACTCATGTCATCATACAATTTATTTAATTTTGCTACTGTAGTCCACCAATAGTCATGGTTTCCTTTTACATATATCTTTTTTCCAGGAAGACTATGTATTATATTTAAATCTGCTTCTGCCTCGTTCATATTTATAGCCCAAGATGTATCGCCAACAATTAAGACTGTATCTTCTTCATTAACTTTACTTTTCCAACTATTAATTATCTTTTCTTCGTGATTATCCCAGTTATCTCCAAATATGTTCATAGGCTTATTAACAGCAGTTGAAAAATGTAAATCTCCTATTGCATATAAACTCATGTTAATGTCCTTTCTAATTATATTGATTTTCTTAAGCGTAAAATTCGCTTCGCTTGAGCGACTACGTCTGCGAACCACTTTATGTCGCCAACGACTTAGTCCGTTGCTCAAAAACTTTTTTACGCTCAAAACATATAATATTGATATAAATAAGTTTCATAGATTTTCCATATATTTTTAATAATCATACTTTTCTTAAGCGTAAAAAAAAGAAGCGAGATTACTACTCTCTTCTTTTTTTATTATACCCTTCTAAAAGAGTATCTATCTCATTTTTTAAAGCTAGTATTTCAGTTATATCTCTTTCCGTATCAATCCTATCTAATCTTCTTTGATATACTATAGCTTTATGAGTTTCACCTAAATCGTAAAGCTCTTGTATTTTTCCTAAAACATCTCTAACCGTTATAGATTTAACTTGATACATAACTTGGGCTTTCATTATATGTTCTCTAATTTCGCTCATCTCTTGATCTAGTAAAAATGCTGCATCAGCCGCTCTTCTTAATCTCATAGCTAAATCCTCTGGTATGTAGTGTTCATATTTATATTTTAAAGAATGCTCTATAGTAGCCCAAAAGTTCATAGCTAGAGTTCTTATTTGAATCTCACATAAAATTTCTTTGTATCCTAACGCAGTATTTATAGGATATCTTATTATTACGTGGTAACTTCTATATCCACTGTCTTTAAAGTTTTCAATATAATCCTTTTCGTAGACTATTTCCATATCATTTCTTGATTTTATAAGATCCACTATAGTATATATATCTTCAACGAATTGACACATTATTCTTATTCCAGCTATATCTTCCATATCTTCCAAATTAGCAATATCCAGCCTTTTTGCTTTTGATATTATGGATGAAATTTTTTTAGTTCTTCCGGTTACAAACTCTATTGGAGAATACTCTCCTCTTTTTAAAAATTCTTTTCTTATATTCTTAAATTTAACTTTTAGTTCTTCCACAGCGTGTTCATAAGGAACAAGTATCTTATCCCACTTTTCGTATTCCATTATTTCTCACCCTTTATTTTCAGATTTGTCAACTTCTATATTTTAACATAAATTATATTCATTTTGTATAATAAAGAACATCTCCATCTTCTATAAAATATTTAATTTCACCTAATTTATTTAGGTAACTTATCATTCCAACCAAGGTCGACTTAAAGAAATGGTATTCTTTATAATTATAACTTAAATTATTCTCATTCAATATAATTTTCAAAATAGACTCTAAGCTTGTAGGCTCTTTAATTATATTTCTTATTTGCTTTAAATATTTATTCACTGATTCTCTATGTTTTTTCACCAAGTCTAATGTTTCTAATTTATCTAACTCTTTTTTACAATGACCTAGCACAGCATATTCAAAATCTATTGTATGTAATAAATCCAATGAATCTAAATATGCTTCTACATCAAATATAAATAATAAATCAAACTTATATAAAAGTTCCTCTCCTACCAGCATGTCTCCTAAAAAAAGCACCTTATCTTTAGTTAGTACTCCTATTGAACCAGCTGTATGGCCTTTTAAATCAATTATTTCTATATATTCGCCATTTATATGTAATTTTCCTGGTTTTATGGTCCTATCTATACTTACATTTTTCATATTTTTACTCATTAATATATTATCAAAAAATTCATTAGTATTTCCACCCATTATATATGTAGAAAATAAGATAGGATTATCTATATACAACTTTGAATAGAAACTAGACATATTTACTAAATTAGGGTATTTTTCTTTAAATTGATATCCCGCTCCATAGTGGTCATTGTGTTCATGCGTATTTATCATCCATTTTATGGTTATTCCTTCTTTTTCTAAGTCTCTAATTATATTTCTAGGTCTAACACCTGGAAGCCCTGGATCTATAATCAAAGCACTTTTATCATTAAACACATAAACCCCAGTGTTTGTTCCTCCTCTTATGTAAAAAGAGTTTCCTTTTATATTTTTAAATCTCATTAGAATCACCTTACAATACTATTGTTTTTAATCTATCTAAAGCACACTTTCTAACGCTCTCATCTTTTGATACTCTTATTTTTATGTTATAAGCTGTATCTTCGTATAATAATGATTCTATAAAATACTCTACGATACCTCTATCCTTGAATTCTATATTCATTATTCCTTTTGAATAAATTTTCGAATCTAATACCATCATAGAATCTGCAAAGTTAAGTCTTTCATCTTTTCTCAAATATCTATCATTTGGTTTAAATGATTCACAGTAATTTATTTTAAAATTCACAACATCATTATTAATTTCAAATTTATATTTATCTTTTATTAAAGATGCATACTCTTTATTTCTATTACTTATATTTTCTAAGTTTGAGTTATAGTCCTCTTTTGTCCAGTGTCCATATATTCTGCAATTTAAAGGTCTCACTTCATAAATTAAGCATCTATTATTTTCATCTTTAAATGGACAAGGACTCTTTTTTACATATTCTAAGAGATAATAATCTATAACCTTGCTCAAACATTTTTTTCTTAAATCTTCATCAAGGCTTAAATAATGGTATATATTTATAAATTCAATTAAATTTATACCTACTGATTCCATACAACAATTACCACACCCTGTACAATTTCCATTAGGTACAGATTCATATACTTTATTTAACTCATCTATTAACTTATTTTCTTTTGCAAAATTTATGCTTTTCTCTATATCAATCTTTTTTAGGCTAGCCATTATTAATACTCCTTGTTATAATTATTAGGTTAATACAAACACTTATTATAACATATTTTTTCGAAACTTATTAGGAGGTACTTTTATATGAATAGATATACAAAAGTTATAAATATGATGGAAAGTTACTATACAAAAGATTATGAAAAGAAGAAAAAAAACGTAACTAAAGTTAGGGAAGTAAGAGAAGATACTGTTAGAAAATTCTTCTTACAAGGTGATTGCGAAGTTTTAGTAATATTAGAAGATAGCGGTAGAGAAATACTATTAGATGACTTTTCTTCAGAAGAAGATATAAAAAAATACTTAGGCCCTAAGTTTATAAATAAAAAATAATTCTTTCTCCCTAAAATTTTAGGGAGTTTTTTTGATTTTTGTGTTATAAAACTTAAAATTGAGGTAATAATATAATATATAAATATTTAAACAATATTTAACTCAATCTCCCCAATTGTGAGCTTTCGTTCCCCCGATGAAAGCTCTTTTTTTATTATAATATTGATATTTAAAATTTTTGGAGTATAATAGTTTATTAATAACTATTAAGGAGTTGTTGTTTATGATTAAAATAGGAAATTTAAATTTAGATACAGAATTTGACTATAGAATTATAAGAGAGGAAGATAACGATATAGATTTATTTATTGATATTAATTATAGAAGCTTAGATATAGATTGTGGCGATAGTAGCATCTTCTTTGCATCAAGGTTACAATTTCCATTCGTTAGATCAATAATACTTAGATTCAATAAATTAAATAATTTAATGACAGTGCATCTTATGAGAGATATTGATTTATTCTCTGCATTCGCAAACTTTGAAATTGATTACTCAAATTCAAGTATATCTATTAAAAACGATAAGGAAAAAGTAATTTTTACTAAACAAGCACTATAATTGCAAATAAATAAGGGGGCCTTAATAGGCCCCTTTATTTATTACTTATAATCAAAGTATAGTATACCATTCTTCACTAGTCAATTTATTTTCTGAAAATTCTCATTTCTTATTTTTTATCAACTTTTCCAAATGCAGTTAAGTATATATCTTTTAATTCTGATACAAGTGGATATCTTGGATTAGCTGGTGTACATTGATCATCAAATGCATCTAAAGCTAACTTATCAACTGCAGCTGTAAAATCTTTTTCACTTACTCCGCATTCAGCAATTGTTCTTGGTATATTAAGTTCAACTAATAATTTATTTACAGCATCTATTAAACTAGCAACTCCCTCTTCTGCAGTTTTAGCTTTTAACCCTAAGTATCTTGCTATTTCAGCATACTTCTTATCAGCTACGAATGATTTATATTTAGGGAATGCTGAAAACTTAGTTGGTTTAGTCGCATTATATCTTATAACATATGGTAATAATATTGCATTGGATCTACCATGTGATATATGGAACTCTGACCCTAATTTATGAGCTAATGAGTGATTTATTCCTAAAAATGCATTTGCAAATGCCATACCTGCCATACATGATGCATTGTGCATTTTTTCTCTTGCTTCTTTATCACTGCCATCTTTATATGCTCTTGGAAGGTATTCAAATACCATTTGTATAGCTTTTATAGCTAATGCATCTGTATAATCAGTAGCCATAACTGAAACATATGCTTCTATTGCATGAGTTAATACGTCTACTCCTGTATCTGCTGTAACAGCTTTAGGAACTGTCATAACAAAGTTAGGATCTATTATTGCTATATCTGGAGTTAACTCATAATCTGCTAAAGGATATTTTACGTTATTAACTTTATCCGTTACTACTGCAAAAGATGTAACTTCTGAACCTGTTCCTGAAGTTGTAGGTATAGCTACCATTTTTGCCTGTCTTCCTAACTTAGGGAACTTAAATACTCTCTTTCTTATATCCATAAATCTCAGCCTTAAATCATCGAAGTTAACCTCAGGATTTTCATAGAATAACCACATACCTTTAGCTGCATCCATTGATGATCCTCCACCTAAAGCTATTATAGTGTCAGGTTTAAATTGTCTCATCATATTTGCACCATTTAATACAGTATCTACTGATGGATCTGGTTCTACATCTGAAAATACTTCAATCATAACTGGATTATTTCTCTTTCTTAAATGATAAGTTAACTTTTCTACATATCCTAATTGAACCATCATTCTATCTGTAACTATCATAACTCTATTAGTATCTGCCATTTTCTCTAAATAGCTAACTGATCCAAACTCATGGTAAACTCTTTCTGGTATTCTAAACCATTGCATGTTATTTCTTCTCATAGTAACTTTTTTAACATTTATTAAGTTTACTGCTGACACATTGTCTGTTGTTGAGTTATTCCCCATAGATCCACATCCTAACGTTAATGATGGCATATTTACATTATATATATCACCTATTGCTCCATGAGTTGAAGGTGCATTTACAAGTAATCTACCTGTTCTAACCTTTTTACCAAATTCTAATATTATATCGTCGTTATTTGAATGTATAACTGCAGAATGTCCAAGACCTCCAAACTCTGTCATTTCTACACATTTTTGTATTCCTTCTTTATATCCTTTTACCTTATAACAAGCTAATACTGGACTTAATTTTTCTTTAGATAGTGGATAGTCATTCCCAACTCCTTCAAGTTCAGCAACTAATATTTTTGCATTTTTAGGTGTATTCTTTATACCTGCCATTTGAGCTATCTTATAAGCACTTTGTCCTACTATATCGGCATTTATCGTACAACTTTCTTTGTTTATAACTAATCCTTCTAATAACTCTTTTTCTTCTTTATTTACAAAATAGCAATCATAAGATTTCATTAATCCTACTACTTCGTCATATATTTCTTCATCTATTATTACAGCTTGTTCTGATGCACATATCATACCATTATCAAATGTTTTTGATAATATTAAATCGTTTACTGCTTGTTTTGCATCAGCTGTTTTTTCTATATAACATGGTACGTTTCCTGCTCCAACTCCTAATGCTGGTTTTCCAGAAGAGTATGCAGCTTTAACCATACCTGGTCCCCCTGTTGCTAATATTAATGACACTCCATCATTTTTCATTAAAGCATTTGAAGCTTCAATTGATGGTTCTTCTATCCATTGAATACAATCCTTTGGTGCTCCTGCTGCTATAGCTGCATCTCTAACGATCTTAGCAGCTTCAGATGAAGACTTTTGTGCTGATGGATGGAAGCTAAATATAATTGGATTTCTACTTTTCATAGCTATTATAGATTTAAACATAGTTGTTGAAGTTGGGTTTGTTACAGGAGTCACTCCTGCAATAACACCTATAGGTTCTGCTATTAACTTATAATTTTCTTCTTCATTTTCCTCTATAACACCAACTGTTTTCTTGTACTTTATACTATTATAAACGTACTCAGTTGCAAATATGTTTTTAGTTACTTTATCTTCAAAAACTCCCCTTTTAGTTTCATCTACAGCAAGTTGTGCAAGTTCTATATGCTTATCAAGCCCCTTCATTGCCATTTCTTTAACAATTTTATCTATAGCTTCTTGATCTAATTTTAGCATCTCAGCCTTAGCTATATTAGCTTTTTCAACTAAGTTATCCACCTTTTCAGATGCTGTCATTTCTTTCGAACCATTTATATTTACTACCTTTTTAGCTTCTTTAGTCATTTTAAAATCCTCCCAAGATATTAGTTGATTTATATCAATGTTAGTTAATTAACAAACTTTATGTTTATATAATATATCCTGAGAAAACAATTGTCAATATTTTTTCGTTAATTTTTTATCTATTTCTAAAAATATTTTTTAAAATACATTTTAAAAATCTATCCTATGTAATTTTTTGTATAAAAATAAAGCTATTGATTATTAAATCAACAGCTCTATTTTTTTAATATATTACTATTCTTTAAAGTTTATAATAACCTCTTTGTATCCTAAATTCTTTAGATTACCTTCTAAATTTTTCTTTATACTAATTTTAACTTCCTCCAAAAATCCCTCATCTATAACTTTCTTTTCATATTCTTTCTTGCTATTAGATAGTTCTTTTAAAACCTCATTTACCTCAACTCTATTGAACAATGCATTTTTCACATCATATATATATATATTTTCTTCATCTATGTAGTGTTCTATTATACCCCACTTATTAATGTTTATAGTTATTGAATTTCTCGTATTATTTGCAATTGTTATGTCTTTTAAGTTTGCGCCACCCTTTACTATACCATTATACTTTATAATAAAAGATTTTTCTGTGAATGGGATTTTAATATTTTTAAAACTCTTATCCTTAGTAATAGTAACTATATTGCTATAATTGTACTTAGAAGTTGAAAGTTCTGCTACTTTTTCTATTGTATTTAATACCTTAGATGTATCCTGTGGTGGTTTTTCGGAAAAAATTAGTCTTGATGAAATTATCCCCCCTATTAAAATACCTATAAATATAAACAGTATTAAAAGTTTATTCTTATTAATTTTTTTGTGTTTTTGTAGCAAATTTTTCCCTCCTTTTGATATAATATAAGCTACGATTAAAGTTTTTAATTTTGTTAACTTAAGAAAAATTAATCCATAAATTTTTTTAAATATGAAAGGAGATTTAAAATGACTTTATTAGTTTTCGGTCATAAAAACCCAGATACAGATTCTATCTGTTCATCAATATCATTAACATACTTAAAAAATCAATTAGGAAATACAGCTAAAGCTTACGCTTTAGGTGAAGTAAGAAAAGAAGCTCAATATGTTTTAGACTACTTCAAAGTGGATGCTCCAACTGTATTATCTTCTATATCAAATATATGCAAGGATGATGCTAACTTAGTACTAGAAGGTAAACCTCAAGTTGTTCTAGTAGACCATAATGAATACGGACAAAGTATAGATGGCTTAGAAGATGCAGAATTAGTTGAAGTAGTTGACCATCATAAATTAGGAGGAATGCAAACTTCTACTCCTTTATCAATGAGATTAATGCCAGTTGGATGTACTTGTACAATAATAACTCAAATGTTTAAGGAAAATAATATAGAAATACCTTATGAGATAGCTGGATTATTAATGTCTGCTATACTATCAGATACTTTATTATTCAAATCTCCAACTACTACAGATATGGACAAAAAAGCTGTTGAAGAATTAAATAAAATAGTTAAAGTAGACGTTGAAAAATATGCTATGGATATGTTTAAAGCTGGTTCTTCATTAGATGGATTTACTGTTGAAGAAATAGTAAATATGGATTTCAAACCTTTTGATATGGAAGGTAAAAAAGTTGGAATAGGACAAGTATTTACTTTAGACATAGATGCTGTTCTTAATAAGCAAGATGAATTCTTAAACTATATAAACAACACTGACTTTGATATGTTAGTATTAGCTATTACTGATATAATAAAAGAAGGATCTTATCTAATATACAAAGCTGAAGATAAAATAATATCTGATGCATTTGGAGTTAATGCTTCTCAAGGAGTATTTGTTGAAGGAGCTGTTTCTAGAAAGAAACAATTAGTTCCAAATTTAACAGAAGCTGTTAAGAAAAATATATAATATTTAGTAAACTTATGGGAGTAGAGATATTAATATCTCTACTCCCTATTTTATTAAATACTGTTTTTGTGTAAAAATAATAGTATAATAAATAAGAGAGAGATTTAAACCTCTCTCTTATTTATTATACTATTATTTCCAATCAGCACGCTCTCCGATTTTTATTCCCTTACTATATTTCTTAGTAGCTTCTGTTACTGCTTTTATATTTTCTATAGGAGCTCCTGCAGGTATATCACAGCCAGAAGCTACTATATATCCATTAGGACTATCACTAGCTTTTACTATACATTCTTTTACACTTGAATATACATCATCTATAGATCCATTCCTTACTATTGATACAGGATCTATATTTCCTATTATACACATTTTATCTCCAATTACATTTTTAAGAAGTTCTATATCCTCACAGTTATCTACACTGAATGCAGACAAATTCATATCTGCAATATCTTCCCATATACCTTTTGTTTTCCCGCAAATATGTAATGTTGTTTTCTGTCCAGTAATTTTATAAATTCCATTTATGGTTTTTTCAAGATATGGTTTTGCAAATTCTCTAAATTGTTTCGGACTTATTAAATCAGCCGAAGATATTGGATCTCCAATTCCACAAACTAGTCCATAACGTTCATATACTTCTTTTGCATAAGCTAAATTACACTCTGTCATTAAATCTAATAATTTATGTACATTTTCTTTATCCTTAATCATATCTCTAACTAAATTTGTAGTACCTCTAACAGCTGAAGCTGCACTAATCGGACCTGATACCCCACTTCCGATACTTACTTCTTTTCCTAATTCTTTTTTTATTTTTCCTAAAGAATCCAGTATTATTGGTAATCTTCCATCCTTTAATGGATTTACTATATCCATGTTCTGTAACATTTTGTAATCCTTTAATGCTGGTTCGATTAAATGCGATGCCCTATCTGAATTATATCCCATTTTACTTCCAAACGCTTCACCCATACCTCTTAGGGTAACATTAATTCCAGCACTCTCTACTCCAAGTTCCCTTACTATATATTTTTCAGCTTCTAACATTTTGTCAGAATCAAAATAATATTCTTCTACATCTATACCTGCATAAACCGCTGCAGTTTCCTCAAACATTAAACTGCAAGGTAATCTATCTACTCTTTCCCCTCTAAAGTACGCTGCTTTTCTTTCAATTGCATTCATTTCATCTTTATAATCGCTCATAATCAGTTCCCCTTTATCTGAATTTAATTGAAAACAATGTATTATAAATCATTCTTTTACAATTTATGTCGCTTTAATTCTACTACACTTACTTTTCATTTTCTATAAATATAGAAAATACAAATAATAATCTATATAATTATGTTTTTTAACTATAAAATAATTAACAAAAACTAAAAAGAGAGATTCTTAAAATTTAAGAATCTCTCTTCCTTTATATTCTTCACTCTTCTCATCCATAAAAGCAAAGTGGGATTGAGTTAGGATCTTTCGTAACACTTACAAACGCAGTTTGTCGTGTAAAGGAAATCAATATACAATCCTACAATCTATTCACTACATTTTTTCTACGTCTGAATAGTCTTTTCCAAATGTCTCAACAGTAACTTTTTTCATTACTTGTGGAGTTTGAGGCTTGTCCATTCTATCTGTTCTTACAGAAGCTATTTCATCAACAACTTCTATCCCTTCAATTATTCTACCAAATGATGCATATTGTCCATCTAAGTGTGGAGAATTAGCATGCATTAAGAAAAATTGTGATCCAGCTGAGTTTGGAGCCATTGTTCTAGCCATTGATATAACTCCTCTATCATGCTTTAAGTTATTAGTGTGTCCATTTTGAGTGAATTCTCCTCTTATTGAATATCCTGGTCCACCCATTCCATTCCCATCAGGGCATCCACCTTGTATCATAAATCCAGGTATAACTCTGTGGAATGTAACTCCATCATAGTATCCTGATTCTACTAAAGATACAAAGTTTTTAACAGTATTAGGAGCTATATGTGGATATAACTCAACTTTTATTTGCTTTCCATTTTCCATTTCTATAGTTACTATAGGGTTCTTATTTTCCATTTTATGTACTTCCTTTCTTATGAGTTTTTTTTATTCTCATTTTATATTATATACCAATAATAATAAAAAATCACAAAAATAAGCTACTTATTTAAGCAGCCTATTTTTCATTAGTTGAATCTAACAATTCAGTTTCTTCGTATTTAATATCTAATAAATCTAAAATTTGTTTTGCTCTATCTTTAGTAGATCCTGATACTTCTACATAATTTATATTTTCAGACTTTAAGAAACTTAATATAGCTTCATCTATTTGTATAGCAATACTTTCATCTTGCCATCTAACTCCATCTTTAACATATCCAAATTGTCTTGGAACATAAACTATCATATCATAGTTTTGTATATCTTCTATAGCTAGACAATATAAGTCTTTTAAAATTTGAATTTCTTTATTAGTTCTTTTTCTATCACCTAACATAAATCTTCCATATACATATGGTACAAATGTAGCATAATCAGTTAGTGCATATTCAAATCCTGATAAATCATCTTCTATTTTCTTTTGACCTAAGTATATACCATATTGTTCAGATATAGTTTCTATCATGCCTTTGTCTCTTAAATATTCTGTTGAGTACTCTAACGCATAACCTACATCTAAGCCTGCTATTTTCATTTCAACGTATAAATGTTGTATTAATGTTGTCTTTCCACATCTAGGTCCACCTAGTACAGCAATTCTTTTAGTTGCCATAGTTTATATCAACTCCATTTTTATATTTCAAATTCAGAACCTTTTTATTATACTAGCATACGCAGATTTATTCAACATTTTGAGCCTAATTCCCATTTATTAGCCTAGAATATTTAAAGATTTAGATATTTCATATCCTTCATTAAAAATTTGTTTGCAAAATTCTCCTTCAAAATTTAAAGTAGCATTTTTACTAAATTCTATATTAGGTTTTACTACAATTATATTTTCTTCCTTATATGACTGCTTTACATAATCTGGTACTTCAAAATCTTTATTCATAGTTATTAATACAATTTTATCAACTTTTTCATCTATCAATGGTTTTAGTAACGTATTATTTATCATTCCTCCATCTAATTTATATCCATTATATATTCCATCTATTAAATCTTTTTTAAATTGTTCCGATGGACTTAAATCTTTTGAAGGTCTAAAAGGAAGCAGTGAACTATATTTTATACTGTCTAGGCCTTGCTCATAACTTTCTTTTGATATATCTACTACAACTTCATTCATTCTTGAATTATCAATTTGTATATAATTTACATAAAAGTTTTTCTTAATTTTAGAGTTATCCTCAAGTTTGCTTAATAAATCAATTGCTAAAGAGTTATCCACAGTATTATCAACTATTTTGACACCGTTTTCACCAATTGTCTGAATATTTATCCACATTTCTTTCAACTTGTTAACATTTTTTGTGTATATGTAATAACCATTTATTGCTCCTATTGAAGTTCCTGATATTAAATCAAAGTCTAAACCTCTTTCATATAATCCATATATTACACCTGCTTGAAAGGCTCCTTTAGCTCCACCACCAGCTAAACATAATCCTATTTTCATACTAATTCACTCCTAACCTAAGTTTTTATTTATATAATAAATTTAGGGGGTGTATAAAGGTAAAAGCCTCTTATACATCCCCCCTTTTTAATTTATCTATTTAAATCTTATAATTCATAAAACTTTTTAAAAGTTTTGTATATATCCATATGATCTTCTACGCATCCTAATTCTCTTATAGAGTGCATAGCTAATATTGGACTTCCAACATCAACAGATGGTATATCTATATGCGTAGATGATATAGGTCCAATTGTACTTCCACCTCTTACATCAGATCTATTAACAAATTCTTGGCAGTTTACTCCTGCTTCTTTACATATAGTTTTATACACAGCTATAGATTGACTATCACTAGTATAAGCTTGGTTTGCATTTATTTTTATAACAGGCCCTTTCCCCATAACAGGTCTATTTGTTGGATCATGCTTTTCTCCTACATTTGGATGAACTGCATGTGCAAGGTCTGCAGATATTATAAATGAAGAATATAAACTTCTAAAAAATTCTTCTCTATTTTGACCTAAACATAAAGATATTCTTTCTAATACATTTAATAACATATTAGAATCAGCACCTTGCTTAGTTGAGCTTCCAACTTCTTCATTATCAAATACAGCAACTACATTTACTCCATTTAATGATTTAGCATCTATAAGTGCATGTAAGCTAGCATGCGCCATTGAAAGATTATCTAATCTTCCACAAGATATCATCTCTTCGTTAGGCCCTATTAACATTCCTTTTTCATATTCGTATAAAAATAAATCAAAATCAATAATTTCTTCTATTTTTCTTCCTAATTCTTTAGCTATAGTTTTTAAAAGGAAGTTATCTTTTTCTAGAGAATCATTTAATAATCCCATTAATGGTAACATGTCTTTTTGCTTGTTAAGAGCTACCCCTTCATTAACTTCTCTATTCATGTGTATTGCTAAATTAGGAATTATACATATAGGTTTATTTATATTTACTAAAGTTTCCTCAGGTCTTAATATACTTTTTCCTTTAAGTACAACTCTTCCTGCTATTGCTAACGGTCTATCTAACCATGTATTTAGTATAGGACCTCCATAACATTCTGTATTTAATTTTAAGTAAGTTTTTTCAACTTCCATTTCTGGATTTGGCTTAACTCTAAAAGATGGAGAATCTGTATGTGATCCTATTATTCTAAATCCATCTTCTTTTAGATTATTAGTATTTACTGTAAATGCAACTATTGCTGATGAGTTTTTAGTTGTATAGTATTTTCCATTTTGCTCTAGTTTCCATGCTTCTCTTGAGTCAAGTTTTTTAAACCCATTTAATTTTAATAACTCTTCAGATGTTTCTACTGAGTGAAAAGCTGTAGGGCTTTTCTCTATAAACCCTATTAAGTTTCTTGCAAATTCTTTTGAATTCATTACAACTCCCCCTTAAAACTTTTATTTTATAATAAATCAAGTGTCGTATATTCTTTATTTATCTTCTTTATACCTTGATTATTAAAAGCTATTGTTAAATCAGATCCAACAGCTGCTACTACAGTTCCTACCCCAAACTTAGGATGATAAACCTTTGAACCTAATTTTATATCGTCAGATGTAGGTTCTGGTTTACTTTCTTTTATAGTGGCATTTACCTTATTTGCTACACTAGCCTTGTTCATAGATTTCATATATTTTTGCTTATATTTATCTAATATATTGTAATTAGCTTTAGAGTAGCTTAATTCATGTTCTTCTTTATTTAATTTTTCTATACACTCCTCTGGAAGTTCTTCCATAAATCTAGATTGTATAGATGGATTAGTTTTTCCATAAAGAGTTCTTTTCTTTGTAAGTGTCATAAAAAGTTCTTTTTTAGCTCTTGTTATCCCAACATAACAAAGTCTTCTTTCTTCCTCTATATCAGATTCACTCATAGATCTTACTGCTCTAGATATAGGGAATAATCCTTCTTCCATACCAACTAAATGAACAACTGGAAACTCAAGTCCCTTAGATGTATGGATTGTCATAAGTGATACTCTGTCATTTTCTTCATCATCACTTTCTGTTGAAGTAAGAGCTACATTAGTTAAAAATGTTTCTAAATCTTTTTCTTCACTACTATTTTCAAATTCAATAGCAATTGATATAAACTCTTTTAAGTTGTCTATTCTGTCTTGAGCGTCTTCATTTTTATCTTTTTCAAGTTCATCTAAATATCCAGTAACATCTAAAACTTTTTCTATAAGTTTACTTACTGAATAAGCATCCTTTATTACTCTAAGAGTTCCTACTAAATCTACAAATCCATTTATATTTGCTCTAGCTTTTGTAGATATATCAGAGTTAGTATCTACATCTAAAAGAACGGAGAATATACTCTCTTGCTTTAAACTAGCTCTATCCTCTATTTTTTCTATTGTTCTAAGTCCAATTCCTCTTTTAGGAACATTTATTATTCTCTTTAAAGATATATCATCTTGGACATTTTGAAGAACTCTTAAGTATGCAACTAAATCTTTTATTTCTTTTCTTTCATAGAATTTAGTTCCTCCATATATATTATATGGTATTTGACTTCTATTTAAAGCATCCTCTATAGCACGAGCTTGTGCATTCGCTCTGTATAATACAGCAAAGTCTTTAAAAGGTTTGTTTTGTTTTCTATGAATTCTCCATATATTATCAGCAACAAAATCTGCTTCTTCTATCTCGTCTGATGTTACCTGTATCTTAATCTTTTCGCCTTCTTTTTGCTCACTCCAAAGTTTTTTTCTCTTTCTTTCTATATTATTAGATATAACCGTATTGGCTGCATCTAATATAACTTGAGTTGATCTATAATTTTGCTCTAATTTTACTACATGAACATCATCATAGTCTCTTTCAAATTCAAGTATATTTCTTATATCTGCACCTCTCCATCCATATATACTTTGGTCATCATCTCCAACAACACATATGTTTTGATGCTCTTTGGCTAATAACTTTATAAATTCATATTGAGCTTTACTTGTATCTTGATACTCATCTACCATTATATATCTAAATTTATTTATATAGTATGCTAGTACACTTTCTTCCTTTTTTAATAACTCAACAGTTTTTATTATTAAGTCATCAAAGTCTAGTGCACTATTTCTTTTTAAACGATCTTGGTATAAAGTATATACATCTGCAATTTTACTCATTCTCGCATCATTTCTATGCATATCTTTATATTCTTTAGGACTTAATAATTTGTCTTTTGCTCCAGAAATGTAACTTATAACTACTTTAGGTTCAAAAGATTTATCACTTAAGTTTAATTCCTTTAAACAATCTTTAACTAAAGTAACTTGATCTGAGCTATCATATATAACGAAAGATCTATTATATCCGATTCTATTTATATCTTTTCTAAGCATTCTAACACAGCATGAATGGAAAGTTGTTATCCACATATCTTTAACATCCGAATCTATAGTTTCTTCAACTCTTTCCTTCATTTCATTTGCAGCTTTATTTGTAAATGTTATTGCTAATATATTACTAGGATGTACTCCTTTATTTTTCATAAGATGAGCTATTCTTGTTGTTAAAACTCTCGTTTTTCCTGAACCAGCTCCTGCTAATATAAGCACTGGCCCTTCTGTTTTTAATACCGCTTCTTTTTGGGCGGGGTTTAGTGAATCTATATCCATCATTACCTCCTGATTGTATATGTTATATGTATATTTTAATCT
>NZ_LBBT01000337.1 GCF_001006285.1 Paraclostridium benzoelyticum | reverse complement strand
ATAGTATTAGTATATATATTTTAATTAAAACATTTTATTTTTTTAAGTTATTATCCTATCTTTATTATTCAATAAAAAAAGAAAGGCTATTAAAAGCCTTTCTTTTGACATTATTTAAATCTTTTCTCAATATGCTCTTGTAGTTTTTGAGCTTGTAATCCTTCAGCTTCAGCAAAGTCTTTAAAACATTTGCTTAATTCTTTATCATCAACATTATCAGCATATTGCATAAAGTCTCTTACTTTTTCTTGAGTATCTAATAATGCTTTTTTTAAACAATCTTGTGTATTCATTTCCATAATTATCACCTCACTATGTATTTGTTAATATTATTTCTAAATTCAAACTTTATTATTCATGGTTAAAATTTCAAATGGAAAATGCAAATAATGTTGGTGTAAAACCAGTAAATGATTATACTTTAGAGGTTAAGTTAAATAGATGTGTTAACTATTTTGACCAACTTATGTCTTTCTGTGTATTCTTCCCTCAAAATCAAAAATTTGTAGAAGCTCAAGATATTAAAAATGGTACTACATCTCAAAATGTTGATAAATATAAAGATTCTAAATAATTTTTTCTATAAATTTCTAAAAAAATGTTTAGAAAACTAATTATAGTGTATATATATAAAGATAGCTGCCTTGAAATAGAGGTGAATCTTGCCAATAAAAAAGGCTGACACACGGGTGTCAGCTTTTTTTGTTTTGCTTAATTTTGTTTTTGTATTTAACATATTTCATTACAATGTAAGTTATTATTTTTTTAATGAACTTATATACAGGTATAACTGATAAAATTAACGGTATATATAATATCATCATTTTTAAATTAATAATATTTACAAATGAGAATATGTTCCTAAGAAGTATAATAGTTAAAACAAATATAGTAACTAATGTAATTATCATAAATCCTACTTTTTTATCAATCGGCTTAGATATCTGCCATAAAGATGTAAAACAAACTGATCCTGTTAATAATACACATAAAGTTGATATACCCGATTCATTAAAGTTTAACATATTACCAACGACTGAAATTATCATTATATAAAAAACTGCGCAAATTCCAGATGTTAATGCTGGTATTGAAATATTTAATAATAGATTTTCTTTTATTTGTGAATAGTTTGGTCTAAATGCCAAAAAAAACGATGGAATTCCAACTCCAAGTGAAGTTATTGGCATCAACTGTATAGGATGAAATGGGTAAGATCCCTTCATAAATATAAAAATTATAGCTAGTATAATTGAATATACAGTTTTCATTAAATACTGAGATGCTACTTGCTGTATATTATTTACTACTCTTCGTCCTCCCATGACAACACCTATCATAGAATCAAAATTAGAATCTAAAAGTACAAAATCAGAAACTCCCTTTGCTGCATCACTACCTTCTGCCATTACTATACTACAATCAGACTCTTTAAGAGCTAAAATATCATTCACTCCATCACCAGTCATTCCAACAGTATGTCCTTCATCTTTAAATATTTTTACAAGTTCCTTTTTCTGTTCCGGGCTAACTCTCCCAAAAATTTCATATTTACTTGTATAATTTTTTAAGTCATCATTATCTGAAATACTACTCATATCTATGTATTTATCAGAATTATCAACACCAGCTCGTTTTGCAATTTGTGAAACAGTTTTTGGATTATCTCCTGATATAATTTTGATAGCTACTCCTTGTTTTTTAAAATAATTCAATGTATTTGCAGCCTCTGATCTTATTGTATCTTCCATAATAGAAATACCTATCAGTTTTCTATCTTTTGGAAGTTCATTATCAACTATAGAGTCATTTGAATATGCAAAAACTAAAACTCGCTCGCCTTTATCAGTAGACTCATCTATTATTCGTTGGATATTTGATGATATTTTTTCAAAAACAAATTCAGGAGCTCCCATTATATAACTACCTTCTTTTTCAAAAGTAACGCCACTCCACTTTCTAGCTGATGAAAATTGTACCCTATTAATAGGTTTCCAAGATTTCGGACTTGGAAGTTCTACCTTTAAAGCTTTACTTGTTGCATTTTCTTCTAAGTTTTCTACTAAAGTCGAAATTCCTTCTTTAAGCTTATTCATTTCAAAATCTTCACATGTGATTATATCTACTAACTTTATATTTCCATCAGTTATAGTTCCTGTTTTATCTAAACATAATAAATCTACACGAGCTAAGTTTTCAATAGATCCCATAGTTTTTACAAGAACTTTTTTCTTACTTAAATTTACAACCTCAACTGCTAGTGCAATAGAAGTTATTAGTATTAGACCTTCTGGTATCATTCCAATCATAGCTGCTGAAACTCCTAATATAACATCATTTGTATTTATACCCGAATTTGACTTTGATAAAAATAGTGCGATTCCAATTGGAACTATGAAAAAAGCAAGTCCTTTTATAATTTGTTTAAGAGTTTTTATTAATTGACTATTTATATCTTTTTCTTTCTTTGCTTCCATTGCAATTTTAGATGCATAACTTTCTTCTCCAACATTTACAACTTTTACATATGCCATCCCACTTATAACGTAGCTTCCTGACATAACTTTAGAATCTACTATTTTTAATATTGGATCAGATTCTCCAGTTAATTGAGATTCATCTACCTCTATACCGTCAGTCTTAACAATTACTCCATCTGCACAAATTTGAGAACCTCTATTTATTATCATTAAATCATCTTTTACTAAATCATGTTGATTGATTTTACTCTTTTGATTATCCCTTATAACTGTTATTTTTGATTGATTTAATAAAGATAACTTGTCTATACTTTTTTTAGCCCTTACTTCTTGAAATATCCCAATAGATACATTCGAGATTAAAACCCCTAAAAATAATAGATTTTTATAGCTTCCAGTATATATGATTAAAGTAGCAATTATAATATTTATAAGATTAAATAATGTGCATATATTATCTTTGAATATTTTATTATAGCTTCTAGTTAATGGCTTTATAGGAGAATTTCTTTCCCCACGTTCAATTCTATCTATGACTTCTTTAGTCGATAATCCCTCTTGATTAAACTCTGCACTCATAGACTAAACCATCCTTTCCGTATAATTTTTAAACATTTATTAATATCATAGTTATATGCTATTTTTAACATTTAAATATAAAAATATATTAACCTATAAAAAACTAATTAAACTATTTTTTTCAAATTTTTTGAGATATCTAAAACTTCTACTATGCCATCCTTTTTTATACATAAAAAAAAGCTGACTTTAATATCAGCTTTTTTTATCTTTTTATTGATCTAAATTTCTTAAATCATCCATTAATTTTGTTTTATCAGCAGTTTTGTCATCTTTCATTTTTATTACTTTTGCAGGAGAACCAGCTACTACTGATCCAGCAGGAACATTTTGTGTAACTACAGATCCAGCAGCTACTACTGCACCTTCGCCTATTCTTACTCCTTCAAGTATAACTGCATTTGCACCGATCATTGCATCATCTTCTATTATAACAGGATCTGCTGAAGGTGGTTCTAAAACACCTGCTACTACTGCTCCAGCTCCAAGGTGTACATTTTTACCAAGTGTACCTCTAGCTCCTATTACTGCATTCATATCTACCATAGAACCTTCTCCAACTACAGCTCCTATGTTTATAACTGCACCCATCATTACTACTGCATTTTTACCTATAGTAACCATGTCTCTTATATGAGCTCCTGGCTCTATTCTTGCATGTTCATGTAAGTAGTTATACATTGGTATAGCAGAGTTTCTTCTGTCATATTCCATGTGTATGTCAACTAATTTATCCTTTTGAGCATCTAAAACTGATTTTATAGAATCATAATTTCCTATTATAGTGTATGATCCATTGCTTCCGAATACTTTGTAGTCTTCAGTTGACTTAGCATCTAACTCTCCATTAACATAAACCTTCACTGGTGTCTTTTTTTCTACTGTTTTTATATACCTTGCTATTTCATATGCGTCATTTAAGTTTATCATCTGTACCCTCCTAATTACTTTAACATGTCATCCATATTATAATATCCAGCTTCTTTATTTGCTAAATATTTAGCTGCTGTTATTGCTCCATTTGCAAATATATCTTTAGATTGAGCTCTATGAGATATCATAACCTCTTCATCTAATCCTGCAAATATAGCTTCGTGTTCTCCAACTATTGTTCCACCTCTTATAGCATGTATACCAATTTCATTTTCATTTCTTTTTGCATCTCTACCATGTCTTCCATAGTTGTATATAGAATCAGGTAAAACTTCTTTCATAGCATTGGCTACCATTATAGCAGTTCCACTTGGAGCATCTACTTTCTTATTATGATGCTTTTCTATTATTTCTATATCAAATCCTTGTAATGCTTTTGCAGCTTCTTTTACAAGCTTTAACATTACATTTACTCCTAAAGACATATTAGAAGAATGGAATATTGGTATTATCTTTGAAGCTTCTTTTATTTTTTCTAATTGCTCTTTAGTAAATCCTGTTGTAGCAATTACTAAAGGTGTTTTTGTTTTAAGTGCATACCCTAAAACATCATCAAGCGCAGAGAAATGTGAAAAATCTATTATAACATCAGCACTTTCTTGTATATCACTCATTTTAGTATATAGTTTGTAATCAGTTGTCTCTCCTGTTGGCATTGAGCATCCACAAACTAGTTCTAAATCTTTATCTTCATTTACACATCTAGTAAGTACTTTTCCCATCTTACCAAGAGCGCCATTTACTATAACCTTTATCATGTCGTTCCTCCTATAACTCAAACCCATAGTTTACAAGTTCGTCTCTTAATGCTTTTAAATTGCTTTCTTCCATTGGAGCTAAAGGAAGTCTTAAATCTCCAACCTTAAAACCTAATAAATTCATAGCAGTTTTTACAGGTATTGGATTTACTTCAATAAATAGTTTATCTATTAATGATTTCATACCCAATTGTAATTCTCTTGAACCTTTAACATCCCCATTTAAGAATTTTTCTACTAAGTCATGAGTTTCTTTAGGACATATATTAGCAACAACTGATATAACTCCTACTCCACCAAGAGATAAAAGAGGCAATATAGAATCATCATTTCCTGAATAGATTGCAAATCCCTCTGGAACTAATCTAGCTATTTCTGCTACTTGAGCTAAATCCCCACTAGCTTCTTTAACAGCTACTATATTTTCAATTTTAGCAAGTTCTGCTATAACACTAGGCTTTATATTAACTCCAGTTCTTCCTGGAACGTTATATAATATTATTGGTAGCTTAGTGCTAGCTGCTATTGTTTCAAAGTGAAGTTTTAATCCTTTTTGATTTGTTTTATTGTAATAAGGAGTTATTACTAATAATCCATCTACACCTAATTTTTCAGCTTCTTGACTTAAGTGAACTGAATGCATAGTATTATTAGACCCTGTTCCAGCTATAACTGGTATTCTTTTATTTACTCTTTTAACAGTAAAATCTATAACTGCAAATTGCTCTTCATCTGACATAGTTGTAGATTCTCCAGTAGTCCCACAAACTATTAATGCATCCGTTTTATTTTCTATATGATATTCTATTAATTCTCCAAGTTTATCGAAATCTACACCAGTTTCATTAAAAGGAGTAACTAACGCAACTCCAGATCCCTTAAATAACATAATTTATACCTCCCAATTTTATACTAAATCATATTTTAAAAGAAGTTCAGCTAT
This sequence comes from Paraclostridium benzoelyticum, assembly GCF_001006285.1. GTDB lineage: Bacteria > Bacillota > Clostridia > Peptostreptococcales > Peptostreptococcaceae > Paraclostridium > Paraclostridium benzoelyticum. The sequence goes on along the minus strand of NZ_LBBT01000337.1, from coordinate 5,871 downwards.
TTGAACAGCATTAGTTGCAGCACCTTTTCTTATATTGTCAGCTACTACCCACATATTTATTCCACTGTCTACACTGAAATCTCTTCTTATTCTTCCTACAAATACTTCATCTCTTCCGCTTAATTCAAATGCTGTTGGGTATACATTGTTAGCTATATCATCAACTAATTCTAATCCTTCAAAATTAGCTAATACACTCTTTAATTCATCTATTTCAAAATCATTTTCAAACTCAACGTTAACTGACTCACTGTGACCATTTACTACTGGAACTCTTACTGTGGTTGCAGTAATTTTTAAGTTATAGTCATTTAAAATTTTCATAGTTTCATTTATCATTTTCATTTCTTCTTTTGTATATCCATTTTCCATAAATACATCTATATGAGGTAAGCAGTTGTAAGCTATAGGATGTGGATAAAATTGATTAGGAATACCATTTATTCCATCTTCTAAATCCTTAGTACCCTTTACTCCAGATCCTGAAACAGCCTGGTATGTTGAATATACTATTCTTTTTATTTTATATTTATCATGAAGAGGTTTTAATGGAACCATTGCTTGAATAGTAGAACAATTTGGATTTGCAATTATTCCTTTATGTTCTTTAACAGCTTCTGGATTAACCTCCGGTACAACTAAAGGAACATTTTCATCCATTCTCCATGCACTTGAGTTATCTACAACTATTGCACCTTTTGATGCTGCTATTGGTGCATACTCTTCACTTATACTTCCTCCTGCTGAAAAAAGTGCTATTTGTATATCTCTATCAAATGAATTTTCATTTAGTTCTTCTACTGTATGTTCTTTTCCTGCAAATTCTACTTTAGATCCTGCTGATCTAGCTGAAGAAAATAGGTATAAATTTTCTATTGGGAAGTTTCTTTCTTCTAATACCTTTAAGAAAGTTCTTCCTACCATACCTGTTGCCCCAACTATAGCAACGTTTACTTTTTTCATATCCATGCGCCTCTTTCTACTTAAAAATTTCATCATCTAAATAATATATACGTAATTCTAGTATATATTATTTGAAATATCAATATATTGTAGATAAACATAGCATTAATCGCAATAATTTAGAAAATTTAAGCACTAATATCCATGTTGCTAACATCTATAATTTATACTATGATATTAATATTTCTTTAGTGAACTAATTAGTATCTTAATTTATATTGCAAACGCTTAGCAATTATGATATAATTCACTTAATTTGAATACATCACAAAAGGAAAAACCGATAGATAATGATTTGTTTCTATCGGTTTTTCCTTTTTATTTCAACATTAACTTTCTTTACATTCTTCTATGAATCTTTTAAATATATTTAACATGTGCTCACTATGATCTACCATTAGCTCTGGGTGCCATTGAACTCCAAGAACAAACTTTTCATCTATTTTTTGAACAGCTTCTATTACACCATCATTTGAGTACGCTATTACTTTTAAGTTGTTTCCCAATGTTTTTACACTTTGGTGATGATAACTATTTACTAAAACTTTTTCATTAATAATCTCTTTTAATATAGATTCTTCTTTTATGTCTATATAGTGAGTTCCTAAATATGGCTTTGTTTGTTGATTATGTTTTATATGACTATTTCTTATATATTTTAAATCTTGATATAAACTTCCACCTAGTGCTACATTTAGTATTTGTAAACCTCTACAAATTCCAAATATAGGCTTATCTTTTTCTAATGCTACATTTATAGCTTCTATGTCAAATTCATCTATATCTTGGTAAATATAACCTAATTCTCTAACTGGTTCTTCTTTGTATAATGTAGGATTTACATCATCTCCACCTGAAATTATAATTCCATTCATAGCTTCAATTTGTATTTTTATATTTTCTTTATCTCCATTTACAGGAATTACAATTGGAACGCCACCAGCTTTTTCAACAGCATGTATATACGAATTTGGCAAGTGAACTCTCTCTATTCCAGTAAACGCTCCACTATCTATAGTAGCTAAGTTTGCCAATATACCTATTAAAGGTTTCATGCTTATCCCCCACCTTATAAAATTATTTAAATCAAACTATCTTTTAATTTGTTGCTACATTTATACTATGATTCTATTTACCTAAGTTTCCTACCTCTAAATTTATTTCTTTAACATATATATTTAGTTTGTTTTAAATTAATTCTTTCATTAAATACAAAAACCTACCACTAAATCTATATTAAAAGATTTTTATGATAGGCTTTTTATTTACAGTATTTTAGGGTCTATATCATTTTTTTGTTCATCATATCTGTTTAAATTTCTTAAAGCAGGTCCCTCTATTACATTTCCTCTATAATCAAACCTAGATGCATGACAAGGACAATCCCATGTTTTTTCTGCTGAGTTAAAAGTTAGCTCGCATCCTAAATGTGTACAAGTAATATCTACTATATATAACTTTCCATCATAATCTTTATATGCACCACATCTTTTACCATCTATATTAACAACTTTCCCTTCACCTTTTTCTAATATTAAATTGTTATCCCCTACTTTTAGTTTGCCTCTTACATATTCCCACCCTACATTAATGTTTTGAGTTATAAATTCAGTTGTAAGTACGCTACCTTTTCTAGATGGATTAAATATATATTCAAACTTTGACTCTCTATAACATATTAAATCTCTAATTATCATAGATGCTAATGTACCATTTGTCATTCCCCACTTGCAAAATCCTGTTGCAACGTAAAAGTTATCTTCTTTTTTATTTACATACCCTATATATGGTATATTATCAAAGCTTATATAATCTTGTGCTGACCACTTACATTTAAATTGCTTAACTTTAAATTTTTCACCTAATTCATGTATTAACTCTTCGTATATTTCACCTTCATTTTTACATTGTCCAACTTTATGATCTCCTCCACCTAAAATAATTAGATTCTGACCATCTCCACAATAAGGTTTAAATGTAAATCCACTGTCTTCAACACTTAAATACATTCCTTTTGGTATATCTCTTTCATACTCTCCAGCTAATAAATAGGATCTTTCACCTTTTTCTTTAGCAAAATAAATATTTAATCCATCATACCAAGGAACATGAGAAGCTAATATAACGTTTAATGCTTTTATTGTTTTTCCATCTTTAGTCTTTAAATTATATATATTTTCTTCTTCATGATCTACTATAGGAGTTTCTTCATAAACTTTAACCCCTAACTTTAAACATTCCTTAGTTAATGCATCTAAGTATTTTTTAGGATTGAATTGAGCTTGGTTAAAAAATTCTATCGCTCCTTTTACATCAAATGGTATATCCAAACTCTTATGATACTTACACTCAATTCCTAACTTTTTACAAGTTTGATATTCTTCCTCAAGCTCTTCTATGTAGTTTTCATTATCTGAGTATATAAAGGAAGATAATCTTTCAAAGTTACAATCAATATTGTTACTCTTTACAATTTCCTCTATTAAGTCTATCGCACTTTCATTTCCTTCATGATATAGTTTAGCACTATCTAATCCATATTTATTTCTTATTTTTGAATATACAATACCATGCTGCGAAGTTACTTTACCTGTATTTCTTCCGGAACTTCCATATCCTATTTTATGAGCATCCACAATTGCAGTTTCTATTCCCTTTTTTGATAGTAAATAAGCAGTTGTCACACCTACTATTCCTCCACCAACTATAATAGTATCTACTTCTAAATCTTCTTTTAGCTTCTCATAACATTCACCTTTAGAACTTAATATCCAATATGATTCTTTCATAAGTTTATATCTAACTAGCTAACCTAGTTACTCCTTTCTATATTATTTCCTTATATTTGTATAATTCCCATTTTATTAAATTTAATCTAAATTAGAGCAAAAAAATAAAGCATCGCACTTGCGATACTTTATTTTTTCATTTAACGATATTAGGCGGATGTATTATAGCTAATATGACGAAACGTTAAAGCCGAGCTCTACAGGCTTTAGTGAAGGAATATTAGCTATAATACTGAGCCATATCTATCCTTTTAGTATTGATTTATAAAGAAGAATTCTCCCGGTCCTATAGGAGCTCCTACTAATGCCCATGCTACTGCAAATACTGTCCATGCTAATAAAAATCCTATTGATATCGGTAGCATCATTCCCATTAAGTTTCCTATACCAAAATTTTTCTTGTACTTTTGTCCGAATATAACTATAACTCCCATATAACTCATAAGTGGAGATATTATATTAGTAGATGAATCCCCTATTCTATACATTAACTGTACTCCAGCAGGTGAGAATCCAGCACTCATAAGTATTGGTATAAATATTGGAGCTAGTAATCCATATTTAGATGTACCTCCTGCTATAAATAAGTTAACTATTGCAGTAAACCATATGAATGCAACCATTAGCATCATAGCCATAAAAGTATTGTCTGTTGGTATTTGAGCCACTAATTTTGCCCCTAATGAAGCTATTAATATACCTAAATGTGAATCATTAAAGAAGTTTAAGAATTGTGCAACAAAGAATAATATAACTATTATAGAAGCCATACTCTTCATAGATGTAACCATTGCACCTATAACATCATCTTTAGTTTTAAATGTTCCTGACTTGAATCCATAAACTAAACCAGGTACTAAGAATACGATAAACATTAACATCATTATCATATCTCCACTAAAGAATATAGAATCTAAGAAGCTATTTACTCCCTTTAGTGCCATAGTTCCTTCAGGGCTTATTGATGTTAAAGAAACTGAAGTAGATAAATCTCCAACTATAGGTATTACATTATTTTTATCAAATGGTAAAACTGTTAATACTATAAATGCTATTACTCCTAATAAACTAAAATTAGCTGCTTTAAATGCTTTCTTTTCTTGATCAGTTAACTCTCCTGATTTTTCAACAACATCAGCTTCACTCTTATCATATTTTTCCATTCCTGGCTCAACTATTTTATCTATTATAAAAGTACCTATTGCAACAATTATAAATGTTGACGCCATTAAGAAGAACATATTAGATGTAGACTTTAACATTGGTGCAAAACTTGTTCCAACTAAAGCATCTCCTGTTTCCGCCGCTGCTTGAGTAAATGGTATTAATAATGCATCAAATGAACCTATAAGTAAGTTTGCACTAAATCCTCCTGAAACCCCTGCAAATCCTGCTGCTAATCCGACCATAGGATTTCTTCCTATTGTATAATATACCAATGCTGCAAGCGGTATTAAAACAACATATCCTGCATCAGATGCTACATTCGACATAACCCCTAAAAATATTACAACAGGTGTTACAAGCTTAGCTGGTGTAGCCTTAACTATACTTTGTATTCCTATTGATAAATATCCACTTTGTTCCATTACTCCTATTGATAGCATTATAATAAGTATCGCTCCTAGAGCTGTCATCCCCATAAAGTTTTGGATAACTGAACCTATAATATATGATAATCCATTTGAGTAAGTCTCTGAAACTGCAGTTCCAGCTGCCGTTACTTTTAAAACTTCTATAGGCTTTTGACCCAATAAATTATTTATAGGGAATTTACCAAGTTCAGTTTCAGCAACTACATTAAAAGTTCCTAGTATTGCTGATAGTATAAGTACAGCTACAGATATATAAACAAATAATAACGCTGGACTTGGTAATTTATTCCCAACTCTTTCGATAACACCCATACACGACTGGAGCCTCGACTGTTTTTCTTTTTTACTCGTTACGTTTAATTCCATTATAATTCCTCCTAAAAAAAATTTTATACATATGAATTCGTTTTCCCGAAATTCATTATACTACATATATTTTATTTTTTCTACAATTTAGAATATTTTAATATTTGAAACTTTTCTTCTTATTTCGAGTTTTTTTGTCGAATTAGTTTTGTTTTTCG
>NZ_LBBT01000336.1 GCF_001006285.1 Paraclostridium benzoelyticum | reverse complement strand
AATTTGAACATGATAAATTTAAATAAAAAATATAATTTTATGAAAAGTATAATAGAAATATGTAGAAAAATGAAAAAAACACTAGTTTTTTATTAAAATCACTCAATATATAGTCGAAAACAATAAAAAATAACGAAATTTGGGATATAAATGTTTTAAAGAAACATTTTCAAATGTCGTATTTTTTAGAATAGTAGAAAAAATTACAATATTTAAACAAAACTAAAATCTATTGAAAAGCAAAAATAATGATGATAATCTAACAATAAATAAGGGGCTGATAAACTAATGACATAAGTGTTATTAATTTGTCAAAAATAAAGAAAACATATTTAAGGGGGATTTACATGTCACAACCAAGCAATAATAATGTTAAAAAGCTTACGCTAGTACCATTAATACTTATGATATTTACATCAGTATTTGGATTTAGTAATATGCCAAGAGCATTTTACCTAATGGGCTACGCAGCTATACCATGGTACGTATTAAGTGCTGTACTATTTTTTATTCCATATGCATTTATGATGGCGGAATATGGGTCTGCATTTAAAAAAGAAAGTGGAGGTATGTATTCATGGATGGAAAAATCTGTAGGAGCTAAGTATGCTTTTATAGGTACATTTATGTGGTATGCTTCTTATGTAATTTGGATGGTGAGTGTTTCTTCAAGTTTATGGATACCATTGTCAAATGCTATATTTGGAACAGATGTTACAGGAAGTTGGAGTTTATTTGGATTAACATCAGTTCAAACTTTAGGGATATTAGGGGTAATATGGATAGCCGTTGTTACATTTATAGGGGCTAAAGGTGTTGATAAAATAAGTAAAATAACTTCTATAGGTGGAACAGCTGTTGCATTACTTAATATAGTATTACTTGTTGGAGGAGTTTTAGTAGTTGTTTTAACAGGAGAATTAGCACAACCGATAAGTAATGTAGCTCAATCCTTTACTGTATCACCAAGTCCTGATTACCAAGGATTTATACCTGTTTTATCATTCTTAACATTTGCAGTATTTGCATTTGGAGGGCTAGAAGTTTTAGGAGGACTTGTTGATCAAACTGAAAATGCTGAAAAAACTTTCCCTAAAGGCCTTGCAATATCTGCAGTAGTTATTTCTGTAGGATATGCAATAGGTATATTTGCATGTGGTATGTTTACGAACTGGAGTGAAGTATTATCTGGAGAAAATGTAAATATGGCAAACGCTACATATGTATTAATGGCAAACTTAGGATATAAAATGGGTATAGGGTTTGGATTATCTGAAAGTATATCTTTAACAATGGGAGCTTGGATTGCTAGATTTGTTGGACTTTCAATGTTCTTAGCATTAACAGGAGCATTCTTTACATTAACTTATTCTCCGCTTAAAACTTTAATACAAGGAGCACCAAAAGAGTTATGGCCTGGTAAATTAGGAGAATTGAAAAATGGTATGCCTGTAAATGCTATGAAAGTTCAAGCTATTATAGTAATATGTATTATTTTATTAGTATCTTTTGGCGGAAGTAATGCAAAACAATTCTTTACAATATTAACTTTAATGACAAATGTTGCAATGACCATAACATATATGTTCTTATCAGCAGCATTCCCAGCATTTAAGAAAAAGCAATTAAAGGGAGAAATACCAAAGGAATATGTTGTGTTTAAAACTCAAGCTAGTGCTACTATATCAGCTATAATAGTAACTGGAATAGTAGGATTTGCTAATGTATTTACTATAATAGAACCTTTAATGGATTCTCCTGCAAGAGTAAGTGATACATTAACTATGGTAGGTGGACCATTAGTATTTGCATTGATAGGATTTGTATTGTTTACAGTGTATGAGAGAAAACATAGTTTAAAAGAAAGTAAAAACGAAAAAGTTGTAGGATAGATAAAAAAGGAGAGGTGATTACTCTCCTTTTTCTACGCTTAATAAAATTACACACACTAAGGAATTGTTGATAATTTATTAAACCTAGTTAGAACAATAGATTGTACTTTAGCAACGGTTGAAGTATCTCAAGCAAAGCAAATTTTTTGTAAATAGTTTTAGAAAATTTAAAATTATTGTATAATAAATTGAAACTATAATTTAGTATTTAAGGATGTGTGTAAATGAGTGTAAAAATATATGATAAGGATAACCCGAGTTTAGTGAACTCTATGGTATGTGCAATAGACATACTTGGATTTTCTCAAATGATAGTAGATTCTTGTGAAGAAGGATATGGAGATAAACTACTTAAAGAAATCAATTATCTTATAAATAAAAATAAACAATGCATAATCCCTAATAAATATAGTAAAGGAAAGATTAAAATATTTACTGATAATATGGTTGTTGCATATCCTATAAATGGAGATGGAGAAGAAGAATTAGATGAGATATTAGAAAATGTATCAGAGTATCAGTTTAACTTATCTTTAGAAGGTTTATTTGTAAGAGGCGGAGTTAGCGTTGGAGATTTTTATATAAATGATGATATAGTATTTGGCCCAGCTCTTCTTGATGCACATAATACAGAAAGTAAGGTATCTTGTTATCCAAGGATAGTATTAGATGATAAGACTGTAAAAAGGCTACAAAAATATATAAACTATTATGATGTAGCTCCACAAAAAAATAAGATACTTATAGATAGTGATGGGCAGTGGTTTTTAAATTACTTAAATACTATATTTAAATATTACACAGAGTGTAGTAATGAATATGAATTTGAGAGAGTTCAACAAGAGCTATTGTTTAGACATAAAAAGAAGCTTGAAGAACTATTAAACAAGCATAAAACAAATATAGTAGTTTGGGATAAGTATGTTTGGACAGCTAATTATCATAATTACTTCTGTGATTTACATTTCCCAGAGGAAAAATGGCTTAAAATAGCTAAAAAAGATTTATTATCATGGCCAAGACAAATTTTAAATAGCGATATATAATATAAAAATAGCTGTATTTAGTATAAAATGGACTAAATACAGCTATTTTTAATTTTTTAAAAGGATATGCACATAAATGCATCAAACTTTATAAATAAGTTTGTTTAGGAGGGGTTTTATGAGAGAAAGTAATTACTATGAAACTATGCTTTTGCACTATGGTGAGGATAAAAAAGATTATGAAGGAGCAGTAGTACCACCTATCTATCAAAATAGTTTATTTACTTTTGAGGACTGGGATTCTATAGATAAAGCTTTCGATGATCCTGTAAATAATTGCATATATACAAGAGGAAAAAATCCTACTGTATCAATTGTTGAAGAAAAGCTATCTAAATTGGCAGGTGGAGAAAAAGCAAAGCTATTTACATCAGGAATGGCGGCCATATCTTCTGCCATTATGCACTTTGTAAAACCAAATGGACATATAATTACATTAAAAAATATATATGGACCTGCGAATAACTTCATGGGGAGTTATTTAAAAGAAAAAATGAATATAGAAATTACATACATATCAGGAAAAGACATAAATGAGTTTAGGGAAAATATAAAAGAAAATACTTGTTTAATATACCTAGAAAGCCCTTCAAGTGTAGTCTTTAGTTTACAAGATATAAATGAAATTTCAAAACTTGCAAAAGAACATAATATAAAAACTATTATAGATAACACTTGGGCCACACCTATATATCAAAAACCTTTAAAAATGGGAATAGATTTAGAGGTTCATTCTTGTTCTAAATATATAGGAGGACACAGTGATATAGTAGCAGGAGTTGTAATAGGGAGTAAAAAAGATATAAAAGATATATTTGAAAAGGAACATGCTTTGTATGGTGGGAAAATAGCTCCATTCGAAGCATGGTTAATAATGAGAAGTTTAAGGACATTGCCTATAAGATTAGCTAAACATCAAGAAAATGCACTACAAGTTGCAAAATTTTTAGAAAGTCATCCAAAAGTAAAAAAAGTATATTATCCAGGAATTAAAAGTTTTGAGCAATATGAATTAGGAAAAAAACAAATGGATGGATATACAGGACTAATGGCTATAGATTTAGATTGTAAAGACCTTGATAAGATAAAAGGATTTGTAAATAGATTAGAGTATTTTTACATAGGCGTAAGTTGGGGAGGATTTGAAAGCTTAGTTTATGCTCCGGCTATAAGTTATTTAAAAGAGATGACTCCGGACAAGTTTGATGCTATGGGAATTAGTTTAGGAAGCATAAGACTTTCTATAGGATTAGAAAATTATAATGACTTAATATGTGATTTAGAAAAAGCGCTTAGCATATTATAAATTAAAATTAGAAAAACTATTAAAAATGAAAGTGAAGTTTTTAGAGTATCATTACATAATGATACTTTTTTTACGCAACGGACGGAGTCGTTGGCGACATAAAGTGGTTCCCAGACGTAGTCGCTCAAGGAAGCAAATTTTTTATTGATGAAAACTAAGCTAAATAACAAATTATATATTAAATTAAAAAAATTAAAACTTTTTAGTATGTATAAAGCGTCTATATATATGTAAGGTGAAAGGAGGTCTATAGATTTAGATGAAATTATTGAGCTCAAATAAAAAAATTAAAGAAAAGAAAGTTAAAGACTATATAGTAAACAATCAAGAAGGTTTTTACAAGATAGCATATAGTTATGTAAAAAATCAAGATGATGCATTAGATATAGTACATGATTCTATATGCAAAGCACTTTCAAAATTAGATTCTCTTAAAGATGAAGAAGCTATTAAACCATGGTTTTATAAAATTTTAATAAATAGTTCTATAGACTACATAAGAAAAAATAGTAAGTATGTAACTTTAGAAGAAGAGTTGTTATTTGATGAACGCAATTCAAATGACACATATACGGATATAGATCTTCAAAGAGCATTAGAAAAACTGCCAGAAGAATATAGAGTTATTATAGTTTTAAGATACTTTGAAGATATGAAAATAGATGAGATAGCAAATGTACTATCACAAAATACAAATACAATAAAAACTAAACTTTATACTGGACTTAGAAGACTTAAGATGAAAATAAAAACAGAAGATTATTAAGGAGTGAAGTTTATGAAGGATATAGATAAAATAAAAAAATTAAAACAAAATTATAATGATATAAAAATACCTGAAAATTTAAATGAAGTTGTAAATGATGCTATAAATTCAAAACACATAAATAAGAGGTTTAATAAAAAATGGATAGTAGCTGTAGCATCTGTATGTGTTGTTATAGGAGCAGTTAATATAAATAAATCATTTGCACAAAGCTTAGAAGAAATACCTGTAATAGGCAGTGTAATAAAGATAATAAACTTTTCTAATTATCAAATAAAAGAAGATGGATACGAGGCATCTATAAAAGTACCAAAAATTGAAGGTTTAGATAATAAAGATTTAGAGTATAAATTAAATAAAGAATTTGAATCGGAAGGTAAAAAATTATACGATCAATATCTACAAGAGGTTAAATCTTTAAAAGATTCTAACTCAGCAGGTCATAAAGCAGCAGAATCATGGTATGAAGTTAAAACGGATAATGATAAAATACTATCTTTAGTAATATACAATTATGAAGCACAAGGTTCTTCTAACACTACAAGAAAATTCTATAATATAGACAAGAAAAATCAGGTTATATTAACACTAGAAGGTATGTTTAAAAATGACAAATATATAGATGCTATAAGCGATAATATAAAAGAGCAAATGAAAAATCAAATGAAGCAAGATGAAAATAAAATATATTGGTTAGATGATAAAGAAATGGGAGATGAAAATTTTAAATCTATAAATAAGAATCAAGATTTTTATATAAACAAAGATGGAGAGCTTGTTATTTGCTTTGATAAATACGAAGTAGCACCAGGGTACATGGGATTAGTTGAATTTACAATTCCAAATGATATTGTACAGCCACTGATGAATTAGGGAGGATAATAATGGAAACGAGAGCTTATATTAGGGTTTTGTTTATTATAGGGTGTATAGGACTATTTTTAACCATATTTATGATGGTTCCTAGTTTAACTATTTAAAATTAAGGTATTAATATGTAAAGGGTCTATTAAGGAATGGGCTCTTTTTTTATGTAAAATAATAGTTAGAAAATAAATTGTATGAAAGAATATAAAAAATACGTAAAATTAGTAGACATTTTTGGAAAAAATGATATACTAATAATGTAAAAAAGATACACTAATTAAAGGTGGAGGGGACGTATGTTTAGTATAAATAATATAAATGATGGGTTATTTGGAAAGGTTATAGTAAATCCAACTAGAAAAGAATTAAGAGATTTAGCAAAAGATATGGAAAAAACAACAGAGTTTAAAAGTGCTAGTTATATAAGTGAAGTTAGAAGTAGAAGTGCTAAAAATACTTATATAGTGGATGAAATAAAAACTGGCGTAGATCAACAAGAAATAAGTAAAGCTAAAGCTGATGAAATTGCAGCTAAAGTATTTGAATATATAAAAGATAAAGAAATGATAAGAGTAGATAGAAAAATGGGTATGAGCGATAAATTTTCATATAACTGTAGATTATATATATCTAAAAAATATGCAAGAATAGCTCACATGTGGAACAATACATTATTTAATCCAACTGATAGTGAAAATCCAGATTTAGTAAGTATATATGTTCCAGAATGGCCAGAAAGAATAATGTTTGCATACCCAGAAAGTGGAGTTACGTTTATACTAGGAAGTGACTACTTTGGAGAATCTAAAAAATCTTTCTTAAGAATGGCTATGTATAAGGTAAAACAAGCTGGAGGATTAGGATTCCATGCAGGTAGTAAAGTCCTTAGAGTATATGATAAAAACAAAAAATTAAAAGATGTTGGTTTCATAATGTTTGGACTAAGTGGAACAGGAAAAACAACATTAACTATACATGATCATGAATTAACTGGAGAAGAAAAAGCTATAGTAAGACAAGATGACGTTGTATTCATGGATGAAAAAGGATATTGCGTAGGAACTGAAAATGGATTTTATATAAAAACTGAAGGATTAAATCCAGAACAACAAAGTGTTTTATACAAAGCCGCTACTAGTGAAAATGCAGCATTGGAGAATATTAAAGTTTATGAAGATGGAAAAGTAGATTTTTATGATACAAGTTTAACTTCAAATGGTAGAGGCGTTATATTAAGAGAAGAAATAGATACAACAGATGACACTGTTAATTTAGAAAAGGCAAATAAGATAATATTTATAACTAGAAGAAAAGATGTAGTACCGCCTGTAGTTAAGTTAGATCCAAAACAAGCTTTAGATACATTTATGTTAGGAGAGTCTATAGAAACTTCAGCAGGGGACCCAACAAAAGCAGGTCAATCAAAAAGATGTGTTGGAACAAATCCATTTATAATGGGACCTGAAATAGAAGAAGGTATAAAACTTAGAGAAATATTACAAAACAACCCTGATATGGAATGTTTCATACTAAATACAGGAAGTGTAGGAGCTAAAGGTGATTTTGATGGTGAAAAATTAACTATCAAAGTATCTACTACTATAATGAAAGAAATAGCAAGAGATAACATAGATTGGGTAGAAGATGAAGAATGGGGTTATATGGTTCCTTCAAAAGTAGATGGAATAGATATAAATAAATATAATCCAAGAAATTATTACACTAAAGAAGAATATGATAAAATTGCAAATAAATTAAAATTAGAAAGAAAAGTGTGGTTAGCTAAATACGAAGGGTCTCCAGAAGAAAAAATAGCTGCTACTGTTTCAATATAATAAAGAAAGAGCTGTCTTTTTAAGATAGCTCTTTTTGCATTTGGTAAAATACCCCACAATTAATATTATACCACGAAAAAAATATAAAATATAGAATGGAAATCTGGAAGAAGTTGCTATAGAATTAAGGTAAGTTAAATATAAAACCTTACAAAAGATTAAGTATTTAACAATTGTTTATACAAGGAGGTACTACTTATGAATATAAGAGTAATCGGTAAAAATATAAATCCAACAGAAAGCATCAACGCTAAGATTGAGAGTGAGATGGAGAAATTACAACAGTACCTAAACGTAGATACAGATGTAAAAGTTACTATAAGCACTGAAAAAGAAAAACAAACAGTTGAAGTAACTGTATTACCAATAAAAGGACCTATAATAAGAGCAGAAGAAGGTCAAAAAGATTTATACTCAGCTATAGATGGAGTTTATGATAAGTTATATAAACAACTTAGAAAGTATAAAACTAGATCAAAAAATAGAAAAAATAGTCATCAAAGTATAAGATTTGAAAACATAGAAGATTATAATTTTGAAAGTAATATAGATGAAAAAGATATTCACATAGAAAGAGTTAAAAAGTTTTCAATAAAACCTATGAGTAGTGAAGAAGCAATACTTCAAATGGAATTGCTAGGACATGATTTCTATATGTTTAGAAATTCAGAAACTGATAAAATAAACACTGTATATAAAAGACATGGATTAGGGTATGGAATAATTGAGGAACAATAAAATAAAAATCGATTGCTTTATTGCAATCGATTTTTTTATGCTTAAGAAAATTATACTTAATTAATTTTTATGGATAACTTATATAACATAGTGATATAAATATTTGACATTAAAGTAAAAGTAAGTAATATTAATAACATAAAAATTTAAAAGTAGATTTTATATTAAGTTATTTTCTTATAAGCAGTTATTTAACTGTAGTTTTAATTTTCCCAAAAGAGTTTACTCATCATATATATGTAGGATTAATTGGTATGTTGGTTTGCTGCTATTTAAATATAAAAACATTAAAAACATTAATAGCAAATCCTGCTAATATTAAATCTATAAAAAAGAAGATAATGGATACTCTAGAATTATTATTGCATCTATACTTCTACTGATAATGTTAATTATAAATTTATATTTAATTATTTGTATATTTTTTATAAATTTTCTTTTCTATTACAATAGTGTTTTTTCTTCTAAATAAATTTTCTAAGTAATTATAATATGTTCCAGGAGTTATGATTCCATTAACTGCTATTAAATCCAGGCCAGCTGAACCTACAATTGTATCAGCTAATCTAACACAATTTGCAGTTAAAGTAAAATAAGTTTTAAAATATCCAGATTTAAATTTATAGTACTTACAATTTGCCTCAAGATACATTATATTTGTCTCATCTGGATAATATTCATTTGGACTGAGTTGAGCTGGACATTTCCACAAATAACAATTAGATTTAATTTTATTTATTCTATTTTTTATTAACTCATGTTGAGCTTTAGTTAAAGCTAATGTAAAACCAATTAATGATCTATTAAATTGCGCATTCAAAATTTCGATATATTTATCAGTTTCAACTTCAATTAAAACACCATCACTTACAAGTGTAAATAACTTATTAGAGCTACTGTCATAAGTTCCATATGAGTATGTAGTGTTTAAAAATGCATAGATACCTATTATTCTAATTGCTGAAATCCTAAAAAATTCAGGATAAAACTTTATAGATAGTGAAAGTATTATATACAATATACCTAAACTAAGCTTGCCTAACATCGTATTTTTTCTATTAAATATATAAGATAGTATATGTAAAACTCCTATAATTAAAAGATATATTGATATCATATTTAAAGTTAAATTACTTATAAATCTTATATTAAAAAGAGCTACTATTCCAAATATAAATACAGATATAGAAGATAATAATATCGTAAATGGCGAAATAGTTTTTACTTTCATGAAAACCTCCTAAATTAAATTATGTAAATTTGTATAAAAGAATTATACCATTAAATATAGACAAGTAAAAAATAGAGTTAATTTAGATAATTCATAAAAAAATTTAAATTTAAGATTTAATTAAGATTAATTTAAAGTTTAGTTTATAGACTATAATTTCACATAAGTATATAATATAGACATAGACAACGAAGGAGGAAAATTAGATGAAATCAAGATTTGAAGGTAATATTTTAGGTTTTATAGGAGTTAATATTTTAGCAGCAATTATAATTTTTTTTACAATAGGAATAGCAACTCCATGGGCAATGTGCATTAAGTATAGATGGGAAATAGATAACACTACAATAGATGGGAAAAGATTACAGTTTGTAGGAAGTGGAACTGATTTATTTGTACATTATATAAAGTGGTGGATACTTACTATAATAACTTTTGGGATATATGGATTTTGGCTATATATAAACTTAATCAAATGGAGAGTTGAAAATACAGAGCTTATAAATTAATGAGGATTTTATCCTCATTTTTTGTGTTTAAAGTTAAAAACTTGTAACCTAATTTAGAGCACAATTTGAATGACAAATTATACCAAACTACTATATAATAAACATATAAAAGACAAAATATACTTTGGGGGGATTTCTTTGAAAAAAAGCATAAATCTAAATAAAAAGAAAGCTATTATAGGTGGAGTGGTATTAATAGCTGTTTTTATGGTGGTTTTTTTAGGAATTAAAATAAAAAATAATATGAGTAATGTAAATGAAACAGCTCAAATTCCTGAAATATACACTGTTCCGGAAAAAGAAAAGATTATTATAGATGGAAAGGTTATGCCAGGAAAGTCAAAAGATTTTTTTGCTGAACCTAGTAAAGGAGACATAGAAAATATAGCAGTAGAAGATGGGCAAAAGGTTGATCAAGGGCAGGTATTATTTACTTATAAAAATGAAAATATTTCTCCAGAAATTGATAATTTAAAAGAACAAGTAACAATGAAAGAAGATCAACTAAAAGTTATTCAAGATGAAATTTTAAAAAAAAGCATTGAGGAAGAAATAACTAAATTAAATGATAAGATAAAAACAATTGAAGATAAAGCTAGTTACTCAGTAGAAGCTCCTTTTGCAGGTAAGGTATATTTAACTCATCAAAATAGCAGTGAAAATGAACCTGCTCCAATTATGACGTTAGACTCTGAAGATCTTTATGTAAAAGGACAAGCCAGTGAACAAGATTTATCAAAGATAAATTTAAACCAAGAAGTACAAGTAATGGTAAACTCCACTAAAGAAAAGGTAAAAGGAAAAGTTACTTTTATAGGAGAGAGACCATCAGTTGATAAAATTGCATCTAAGAAGGATTCAAAACAAAGTCTATCTTACTATGATATAAAGGTTAATTTTTTAGAAAATCAAGATTTAAAAAATATCAAAAATGGATTTCATGTTCAAACTACTATAGAAGTGCTTAATAATCCTATAAAAGTTCCATATACTTCATTGTTACAACAGGATGAAAAGAGATTTGTATATAAGGTTATAGATGGAATTGTATATAAACAAGAAGTTAAAACAGGTGAGACGAATAATGAATTTGCGGTAATAACTGAAGGTGTGGGAGAAAAAGATAAAATAATCAAATCTTCAAATAATAAAAACATAAAAGAGGGAGAAAATATTTATCCTAGTAAAGAAAATACAATTGAAGATTAGATGATTTTATGAAAATAAATATAAAAAAATGATTATTTGTATAACATTTTGTAGAAAACATGCATATATATTATTAAGATGTTGATATTTATATATCGCATTTAATAACATAAAAAGGGTGAATAATTTTATGACATGTAACTACAAAAATAAGTTTAATAAATGTAATCCAGGTTGTAATGAGGAATGCTTAAATGACTGTAGTGAGTGTAGTAAGTACCAACAATTAGCTCATGAAAAATGTGAACAAGCTAACTGTATGATAAACAAAGCTAGTAAAGTTGCTCAGCAAGCTAAACAAGCAGAACAAAGAGCTGATTGTTTAAAACAACAAGCACTAGAAGAATGTGCAAGAGCAAATTGCTTATGGGAAGAATATAGAAGATTAGCTAAACAAGGTGAATCTTTAATGAATGAAGCTAAAAACTGTATGGAAGCAAGTGTAAAATGCTATAAAGATTGTTACAAAGAAGATTTTGGGTGTAATATGGCGGACTATGGATATAAACCATGTTTAAATGAAAATCATGGATGTAATCATGAGTGCAATCACGATTGTAGTCATGTAAATAAGTGTAGTCACAATGATAATTGCGAATGCTAATAAATAAAATGTATTAATTAAGAGCAACACTATTTAAAATATAGTGTTGCTTTTGATTTGTTACAAAGGTTAAATAAGAAAAGTAAGAAAAATAAGAATATTAGGTATTATATATCTAATATTGATTTAATTTTAACATAGTCATATAATAAATTCATAATAAATTTTCAAAAATTTTACTTTTAATATTTAGTTTGTATGGAAATCCTAAGTATGAGGTGATTTAATATGAAGGAAAATAATATCAAAAAAAATATTAAAAGTAAAAACTTACAAAAAAAAGAGAAAAGAATTAACTCTGTTGTAAACTCTGTATTAAGTGAAAGTACTAGCAAGTCAGACCCAGATGGACACTATACAGGATGTCCTAAAGGAGAAGCGACTAGACCAATACAAGATGTAGATGATTTATAACAAGAGAAAAATTACACCGAGGAAGGAGATTTCTTATGATTTACACAACAGAAATCACAAATATGTGTAAAATAAACAAAGGACCAAACCATGGACCAGCTCCAATACCAGAAGAAGGTAAATGGGTAAAAGCAACTCAAATTACAGATATATCAGGATTAACACATGGGGTAGGATGGTGTGCCCCTCAACAAGGTGCATGTAAACTAACATTAAATGTTAAAGAGGGTATAATTCAAGAAGCCTTAGTTGAAACAATAGGATGTTCAGGTATGACACACTCAGCAGCAATGGCGTCTGAAATTCTTCCAGGAAAAACTATACTAGAAGCATTAAATACAGACTTAGTATGCGATGCTATAAATACTGCTATGAGAGAATTATTTTTACAAATAGTATATGGGAGAAGCCAAACTGCGTTTTCAGAAGGTGGATTGCCTGTAGGAGCTGGACTTGAAGACCTTGGAAAAGGACTTAGAAGTCAAGTTGGAACTATGTATGGAAGTCTTGAAAAAGGACCTAGATATTTAGAGATAGCAGAAGGATATATTACTAAATTAGCATTAGATGAAGATAACGAAATAATAGGATATGAATATGTTCACCTAGGAAAAATGATGGAAATGGTGGCTAAGGGAATTGAAGCAAATGAAGCCCTAGAAAAAGCTAAGTCTAATTATGGTAGATTTGATGAAGGTGCTAAATTTGTTGACCCAAGACATGAATAAATAATAAGGAAGGTGAACTATAATGGCTTTATTTGAAAGTTATGAAAGAAGAATAAATCAAATAACTCCAGTATTAGAAAAATACGGAATTAATTCTATAGAAGAATGTAGAGAACTTTGTAAATCAAAAGGATTTGATCCTTATCAAATAGTTAAAGATACTCAAAACATAGCTTTTGAAAATGCATGCTGGGCATATACGTTAGGGGCAGCTATAGCTATAAAAAAAGAGTGCAAAAAAGCAGCAGAAGCGGCAGAATCAATAGGAGAAGGATTACAAGCGTTTTGTATTCCAGGTTCTGTTGCAGATGATAGAAAAGTTGGTCTAGGACATGGAAACTTAGGTGGAATGCTTTTAAGAGATGAAACTAAATGTTTTGCATTTTTAGCAGGACACGAGTCTTTTGCAGCAGCTGAAGGGGCTATAAAAATAGCTGAAAAAGCTAATAAAGTAAGAAAAGAAGATTTAAGAGTTATATTAAACGGACTTGGAAAAGATGCTGCATATATAATATCAAGAATAAATGGATTTACATATGTACAAACTGAGTTTGATTATTATACAGGTGAATTAAAAGTAGTAAAAGAGAAGGCTTTTTCAAAGGGTGAAAGAAGTAAAGTAAAATGTTATGGATGCGATGATGTTAGAGAAGGAGTTGCAATTATGCACCATGAGGGAGTGGATGTATCTATAACTGGTAACTCAACTAATCCAACAAGATTCCAACATCCAGTAGCAGGAACTTATAAAAAGGAATGCTACCAAGGGGGTAAAAAATATTTTTCAGTAGCTTCAGGAGGAGGAACAGGAAGAACTCTTCATCCTGATAATATGGGTGCTGGACCGGCATCTTATGGTATGACTGATACTATGGGAAGAATGCATTCTGATGCACAGTTTGCTGGATCTTCATCTGTACCAGCTCATGTTGAAATGATGGGACTTATAGGTATGGGAAATAATCCTATGGTTGGAGCTACAGTTGCAATTGCAGTTGCCGTAGAGGAAAGTTTTAAATAAATTTTAGTGGGTGTAAAATAAAAAGGTAGTGATTAAAATTTTTAATCACTACCTTTTTATTTTTAAAATATTACAATTTTCACATTTTATTATAAAAATATATA
>NZ_LBBT01000335.1 GCF_001006285.1 Paraclostridium benzoelyticum | reverse complement strand
GATAGCTATAAAAAGTATAAAGCTTATTGGAAATATAGTGTTTAAAATTGCTTTAATAGGACTTTGTCTACTAATATTATATAAAGTTATTATTTTAATATAATATTTTATACATAAACTACCACTGTATTTTTTACAGTGGTAGTTTTTATATTACCTAGGAATTATATAAGCATCTTTAAATCCTTTATCTATAGCTTCTTTTAATACTCTATCTGCGTTTTCTCTTTCTTTGAAAGCGCCTACACATACTGCCCATAATTGTTCTTTATTTGAACTATTATCATACTTAAACTCAATTCCTAAAAATTTACATATACCTTTAGCTATTGCTGTTGCAAATTCATCTTGTTTATTTAACAACAGATCTATATCTTCAACATTGTCTATAAATGCCAACTCTATTAAAGCTGCAGCCATTTTTGTTTCTCTAACTACATGAAAATTCCCTTCTTTTACGCCTCTATTTTCTGTGTATAAATGAGCCTTTACTAATTCTTCGTGTATATCATCTGCTAGCTTTCTATATTTCATCTTATAACAATAAGTTTCTATACCTTTTGCTAATTTATTAAATGAATTGCAGTGCAATGACACAAAGCAATCAGCTCCCCATTTATTCGCTTCACTAGATCTATACTCAAGGGTTTTAAAAGTATCATTGCTTCTAGACATTTTAATATCTAAATCACAGTTTTTAAGTTTTTGCTCAAGTTTTTTTCCTATACTAAGTACTATATCTTTTTCAAGTATGTTATTAACTCCTATAGCACCACTATCATTTCCACCATGACCTAAATCTATATAAACTTTTTTCATATATTCATCATTCTCCTCTTGTAAATTTATATTATCTATTTACTTAAATAACCTTAATTCTACATTAGGCGTTTATATATCTTATTATGATTTCAAAGAAACTGTTACTAACATCTATAAAATAAAAATCGCCACCGATTTGCATATATCGGTGGCGATTTTTATTTTATACTATTTAAATCTATGTAAGCGTCCACTTGAGGAATGTATAATAAATCCTCTTTTATGTGTGTGTTTCCAAATTCTTTTAACTCTAATCCTTCTTTATCCTTTGTTATCTTATACCTAACAATTTGAGTGTCTTCATTTAACTCTCCAAAAAAATACGTGCCTTCATATTGTTTAAATTTAAAACTAAAAGTCTCTCTAGTTAATTGTATTTTAAAGCTTTTCATAACAACTTCCTTTCTATATTAATTTAAAGTTATTAATATAGTATAAAAAAAATCATATTTATTCAAGCCTACATATTATATTCATCTATATTTAAACTTCATCTATATTTATTTTTATTAAATCATTATTTTTAGTTTTTATATTAACTATATTACCAGTTAAATTATAATCTAAAGCTTGCATAACTGTTTTCGCTAAGTTATCAGCGTCTAAGACATCTGTTTTTAAATTAAGCCATTTAAGTCCATTTATTTTTACCATTCTTTTTACAAACTCAACAGGAAATTTTAAATTTATATTATCTCCACCACTAGATAGTATTTTAACTTTAAAAAGCCTATCATCCATTAAGTTTACAGCTTTATTTCTCACCTTATAATTCCCCCTTAGTACATATTTTTAACATCTGTAAGTATTGAATTATATCTAATTACTTTAATAATATGCTATTATTCGAAGAAATATATTAACTTTATTTAAATTGAGATTATTTTAATAAAAGAAATTAAAATAAAGTTAATCGCTAAATGTTTATGTTGTAGATAAAATTTTGAAAATTTAATTCAGTTTAAAA
>NZ_LBBT01000334.1 GCF_001006285.1 Paraclostridium benzoelyticum | reverse complement strand
GTAATATTATTATAAAAATTTAAAATATAGGATGGAATTTAAGATGAAAAAACAATTAATGAATATAGCTGTACTTTTAATATCTATAATATCAATAATGTCCTTTTATATATTTGGGAAAGATAATATATTGATAGGTATTGG
Source organism: Paraclostridium benzoelyticum (assembly GCF_001006285.1). Classification (GTDB taxonomy): domain Bacteria; phylum Bacillota; class Clostridia; order Peptostreptococcales; family Peptostreptococcaceae; genus Paraclostridium; species Paraclostridium benzoelyticum. The sequence goes on along the minus strand of NZ_LBBT01000334.1, from coordinate 482 downwards.
TTCAATTACTATAGCTATAACTATGCTTCGTGAAAATCATACAAATAATATACCTCGTACATTTTTAAAATTGAGTTTAGCACAAATAATTATAGGTTGTTGTGCTTATATTGCAAATTACAACTCAATTTATGCAGTAATTACTACATTTTTATTAAGCTTTTTAATTTATTATATTGGAAGTAGTGAAATAAAGGGGTCTAAAAGTAATGCTTTTATGATGCTCTATGTATTATTGATTTATGCACCTGTAACTATAGAGCAAATGCCAAAGAGAATATTAGCATTAGTATTCTCAGCAGTTGTTATATTATTTCTATACTTTGTTTTTACTAGATATAATTTTAAGAAAATTACAGATAAAAAACTTAATGAAACAATACATTTAATAAAAACTCAATTAAATTTAATTAAAGAAAATGAATGTACAGAAAATGAAAATAAAAAAGTGAATATTTTATTAAAAAATTTAGAATTAGATT
>NZ_LBBT01000035.1 GCF_001006285.1 Paraclostridium benzoelyticum | reverse complement strand
ATAAAAAATTACATAAGGGTGAGTTTATAAATGGCTAAAATAAAAACTAAATATGTGTGTCAAGAATGTGGATATGAGAATAGCAAATGGCTAGGAAAATGTCCAGAATGTAGCAAATGGAATACATTTGTCGAAGAAATAGAAGAAAAAACTTCCAAATCAAATAAAGAGGTTTTTGTTATAGATAAATCATCATCTAGACCTTTAAATATAAACTCTATAGAAACTATAAAAGAGCAAAGATTTTCAACTTGTATAAACGAGTTAGATAGGGTTTTAGGTGGAGGAGTAGTTAAAGGATCATTAGTTTTAGTCGGAGGGGATCCAGGTATTGGTAAGTCAACATTACTTATACAAGTTTCAAGTAACGTTGCTAATAGCGGTAAAAAAGTTTTATACATATCAGGAGAGGAATCTGCATCTCAAATAAAAATGAGGGCTCAAAGATTAGGAATAAAGTCCGATAATTTATATATATTTGCTGAAAATAATTTAAGTATAATAGAAGCTCATTTAGAAAGTGTAAATCCAGATTTAATTATATTAGACTCAATACAAACTGTTTTTAGTCCTGAAATTACATCTGCTCCAGGTACTGTAAGCCAGATAAAGGAAGGTACTTCGAGATTTATGAAAATTTCTAAAAAAATGGGTATA
>NZ_LBBT01000333.1 GCF_001006285.1 Paraclostridium benzoelyticum | reverse complement strand
TATTGATTAGTTTTAAAAATCCATAAAAATTAAAAATATAAAGGGTATTTTATAATACTATAGAATATTTACTTTAGATTAGCTAAATACAAGTATTTTTAAATGAATTTTACTATTTAAACTAAAATTGTATTGATTTAAGCATAAAATTTTTTTGATTAATATATTTGTAAGTTGTATAATAAAATATACAAATTAACGTTATAACTGAAAGGATAGGTTAAAATGATAAAACAAGAAAAAAAATCAAAAAACTTAGGGATGAAAAGAGTTGCTATATTTTTAATAATAATAGCATTTGTTGTTACGGCTGTTGCACCTATAGCTAGCTTTTTTATGTAAATAATATAAGTTTTATTCGGAATATATTATATAATTAAAAATCATTACTGTTAAATAAAATTATTATACTGAAATATAATAGGAGGTTATATATTGAACTTTTAAGTTCTGTATATATCCTTTTATTTTGACTAAATAAGCATATTTTAGAGAAAAATCTAATTTAATAGTATAGTATAGATTATTTACTTTTAAAATAGGGGGAGTACATGAGTAGTTTAAATGAAATAAAATTAAAAACATTCATAAACTCAAGAGAAATATATCCAGATGAAAACATAGAAGGTATATGTAGACTAAGTGGTGTGAATTTAAATAAAAAATTACACAATATAAGTATATATATAAAAATAAAAATAAACAGAAGGAATATAAATATTAAATGTCGAATAGGTTATTAGTGAAAAATTAGAAAATATTTAAATAAATTTATAATTCTATGGGGGGAAAAATTTAATGAGCGAAAAAATAAAAATAGTTTTAGCAGATGATAACAGGGATTTTTGTCAAGTATTAAGAGAGTATTTATCTAATGAGGATGATATTGAAATATTAGGAATTGCAAAGGATGGAATAGAAGCTTTAGATTTAGTTTCAAGAACACAACCAGATGTATTAGTTTTAGATGTTATAATGCCACATCTTGATGGGTTAGGGGTAATTGAAAAATTAAATTCTATGAACTTACCTAAAATGCCTAAGATAATAGTATTATCTGCAGTAGGTCAAGATAAAATAACACAAAGTGCCATAAACTTAGGAGCAGACTATTACATAGTTAAACCTTTTGACTTTGTAATATTTATAAATAGAATAAGAGGATTAGTTTCAAATAAAAATACAGTAGTAGATTCTAATTCAAGATCAAATAATAATATGGATATAAAAATGACTAAAACTGATTTCGTGAAAAATGTAGGAAATATAGAAACTGAAATAACAAATATAATACACGAAATAGGAGTTCCAGCACATATAAAAGGATATTTATATTTAAGAGAAGCTATAAAGATGGTTATAGACAATGTTGAATTATTAGGGGCAGTAACAAAGGAATTATACCCAAGTATAGCTAAAAAGTTTAACACAACTCCAAGTAGGGTTGAAAGAGCTATAAGACATGCAATAGAAGTTGCATGGAGCAGAGGTAAGGTTGATACTATAAATCAATTATTTGGATATACAGTTCATAATACAAAAGGAAAACCAACAAACTCTGAGTTTATAGCGATGATTGCGGATAAATTAAGATTAGAACACAGCATGGTTAAATAATAAATTATGAAAAACAAAGTCTTCAGAAATTGAAGGCTTTATTTTTTTGTGTAAATGTATAAAATATATAGTAGTTTACTAAATTGAGGTGAAATGATGAAAATAGATATGCCAATTGATGTGAAAGATATAATAAATGATATATATATAAATGGATATGAAGCTTATATAGTAGGCGGATGTGTAAGAGATTCAATTGTAGGAATAAAACCTAACGATTACGATATAACTACAAATGCAAAACCTGAAGATACAATCAGGATTTTTAAAAATTATAGAGTAATTGAAACTGGAATAAAGCATGGAACAATAACTTTAATAAAAAATAAAAATGAATATGAAATTACAACATATAGAATTGATGGAACGTACAATGATAACCGAAGACCTGAATCTGTAGAATTTACAAGTGATATAGTACAAGATTTAAAAAGACGTGATTTTACCATAAATTCTATTGCCTATAATCATAAAGTAGGAATAGTTGATGCATTTAATGGGATAGAGGATATAAATAAAAAAGTAATAAGAACAGTAGGAGATGCAGATGAAAGATTTAAAGAAGATGGGCTTAGAATAATAAGAGCTGTTAGATTTAGTTCTAAGCTTAATTTCGAAATAGATAATAAAACATTGGAAAGCATTTATAAAAATATAAAATTGATAAAAAATATAAGCTCAGAAAGAATACAAGAGGAATTAAATAAAATTCTACTTAGTGATTATCCTGAAAAAATATATATACTTTATGATGCAAATTTGTTTGATATATTTAAAATAAAAAATGTAAAAATGAACAAAAACGATTTAATTAAACTTAAGTCGAGTAAAAACGATTTAGTAATAAGATTAAGTATATTTATATATATTCTAGGGGACATTAACGAAAGCAAAAAAATATTGAATTTATTAAGATATTCTAACAAAATAAAAAGTCAATGCATTACAATTTTAGATAATTTAGATAATAAAATAATCGATGATAAAATAGCTATAAAGATTTATTTAAAGGAAATAGGACATGAAAGTCTAAATTATTTAT
>NZ_LBBT01000332.1 GCF_001006285.1 Paraclostridium benzoelyticum | reverse complement strand
TTTAAATTATATAACTGTTTTAAGTATTAGAATAAAGCATATTTTAGGCTGTATATATAATTATAATTACAGTATTCTTTTATTTTTATATCATTGATTTTAGCCATACGCTCAAGCGTATGGCTAATTTTTTTCACTATATCTGAAACCTTTGAGTATAAAAACAGAAAAGCAACCACATAGTAACAAGATTATAACACTTCCTATCCGACTTTGGGCAGTAGCTTCAGTGTAACCAGAAACCCCAAATACTGCAGCAATAGGATAAAATGTTTTTAGGGTGTTTGACATACTCATGAATAGTCCAGCAAAAGAGTACATTTCAGTTAATACTAATGCAATCCAATAGCCTTTTTTCATATATGATACCAAGGCAATAATGGGCGAGATAGCAAGGAATATTCCAAATCCTTGAAGAAAATATATTTTCAGAAAATCTAAAACCATTACTACCGATAAATCGGAAAAGTGTAATATTGCCTCAGTCAAAAATGCTATTGCAAAGAGCAGTAAATAAATGAAAATGCTAAATAAAAAAGTAATAATCATTTTTGTAGCAATTAACTTTGTTTCATTTACGGGAATAAGTAGCAAAGATTTTATAGTATCGTCATCTTCTTCACGACAAATCATATAACTTCCCAAAAGAGAAATGACTGCGGGAAGAACAAAAAGTGTTGCCAAAGGCTGAGCCATATCCATATACCATCCTGCACTGTCTATATTCCGTGAACCATTGTATGTAACGCATCCCGATATAAAAATAATAACAGCTACCATAACTGTAGCAAAAACTGAAATCCAAACAATATTTAAACGGCGAATTTTTTGGATTTCAGCCCAAAGTAAATTTCCCATTCTTTACACCTCACTTCTTTTCAATACGATATTTGCAAAGAATACTGAAATAATATCCCAAATGCAAATACAAAGAAACGCTAAAGGAACGTTAGTTGCTTGAACAATACCCGGAATATCTACTATAGCTGCCATACTAGATATGGGGTGTAGATACATATTTACAGGCATTATAAAAAAATTTAAAAAGGCATAAACCAACGTTATACAAATCGGGAGAATATATCCTTTTTGCGATGAGACTATTGCTAAAATCGGCAACATTGCAAAAGCAGTAAAAAAACCAGCCACTAAACATTTTTTCAGCAAATAAAATACGTTCTCCCATTCAAATACAAGATATCCCGAAAGTACACTAACCATAACGGAAGCTACGAATGTAATTAGCATGAAACAAATGGAGTAAACTAAAACTATAAAAAATTTACTGAAAAAGTATCCCATTTTGCTGATAGGAACAATCCAAAGTTGTTTTAACATATCATACTGATTCTCTTCGTGCATAAGCATAGTACTAAGTATTCCCAAAATAACAGGTAAGATAATGATAAGAGTAAAACCAAGTGCTGACCATCTATAATACTTTCTCGGGTCAACACCTTTATCCACAAAAAATAGTGCGAAAAACGGCATAATTAGAGCGGCTAACAACATGAGCCAAATAAGTTTATTGCGACGTAGTTTAAGAAATTCTGTTTGAATAAGGTTAAGCAATACCTTCACCCCCTGTAATTTTCTTGAAGTAGTCCTCTAATGTATCATGACGCAGTACCGAACTAATAACATTTATATTATGCATTACAAGGGATTTATTTATTTTACCTATATCCAGAGTAGTATCATAAAGTCGTAGGGTTTGATCATCTTGAACAGAATAATCTTTCAAGTTGAACTCTCGTTCTAAGATCAGTGTAGCTTTTGGAATATCTGAAACTTGCAGCATTATATAGCTACGGTTTTTCTTTTCAAGTTCCTCCATGCTGCTTTCCTCTAAAAGAACACCATGGTCAATAACTCCAATATCATCAGCCAATAATGAGATTTCGGAAAGAATGTGACTGGAAATAAGGATTGTTTTTCCATGCTCAACACTCAAATTTTTAATAAAATCTCTTACTTCTGCAATCCCAATAGGGTCAAGACCGTTTGTAGGTTCGTCCAAAATCAGTAGTTCAGGGTCGTGCATAATAGCGTTAGCAATACCAAGACGTTGCTTCATTCCCAGAGAATACTTACCGAACAACTTTTTGTCTTTATAAGGTAACCCTACTACTTTCAATGCATTTTCAACTGCATTCGGGCCAACTGTACCACGTAGCTTCGCAAAAATTTCTAAGTTTTCTGTTCCTGTTAAATTTGGATAAAAACCGGGTGTTTCGATAATAGCACCGATACGGGGATATACTCGTTTTTCTTGACCTTTGATATTTTGTCCGAATACATCCACTTCACCGGAAGTGATTGAAGTCAACCCTAAAATCATTTTCATGATAGTGGTTTTTCCTGCTCCGTTACGCCCTAATAATCCATAAATACGACCTTTTTTTACATGGAGGTTGACTGAATTAACTGCTGTCTGCTCTCCATATTTTTTAGTCAATTGTTTAGTTTCAATTATAAGATCATTCATATAAAATCTCCTCTCTTTCAATACCTTTACTTTCCCAATATAATAACCGATATGACGGTAGAAACAATCACAATTAAATTATAATACATTTACCTTGCCATAACCTTGCCGTAAGCTTGTTCTTTCCTTGCTTTTATTATTTACAAAAAAAGCCCTGCATAATACAGAGCTTTCATCCCTTAGCTTTATAGAGATTTTGGAAAAATAATAGTAAATGTAGTAGATCCTTTTAAAACACTCTCCACGTCAATCGTCCCTTTATGAACAGCCACAAGTTCTTTCGTGATAGACAATCCAAGTCCTGCCCCTGTGGTCATTCGAGATTTATCCCCTCGATACATTCTTTCAAATATATGTGACAATTCATCACGCGGTATTCCTATACCATTATCAGAAACTTTTATCGTGACTTGATTTTCATTTTCATATAAATCAAAAACAAGTTTTGTGCCTTTACTATGAGCAATAACATTTTGAAAAAGATTATTCAAAATTCGAGTATAAGAATTTACATCAATTCGGGCTAGACATTCATTTTCGGGGATATTTATTTCATAATCGAAATTATTATTTTCTATAATAATAATCCAATCAGCGGCAATACTACGAGAAAGTTCGTTAATATCGCATACTTTAAAATGAAATATTTGTTCTCTTGCATCAAGTTTTACCCATTCAAAAAGTCGCTCTGTAAAATCTTTTAGATTATGTGCTTTACCTATTGCAACCTGTATATATTCGTCCTTTTCTTTCCCTGTGACAATATTTTTTTCTATCGCTTCCAAGTAACCTACAAGAGATGTTAATGGTGTTTTAACATCGTGAGAAAGACTTGTCATCAAGCGTTTGTATGCCTGTTCGGACTGTCTTTGATTTATTAGTGTTGCTTGCATACCTGTGGTAATTGCATTTAAGTCATAGCAAATCTGCCTTGTCATGTCATTTTCTCTTGTAAGTATTTTGCGGTTTAAATTTCCGTCTTTAATGTCCGTTACCGCTTCTTGTATCACGCTGATCTGCTGTTTTGTTCTGTATAGTTTTAAAACCAGATAAAAAACAACAATCAGTAATATAGCGGATACGATTATAAGAAATTCAGTAAGTCCCATTTCTAAACCTCCCTATTAAAGCGATACCCCACACCTCTAACAGTTTGAATATAAAAAGCATTATCAGGATTTGGCTCAATTTTCTTTCTAAGTTTGCTTATAAATGACATAATATTACTATCATCAAAAGTGTATTCATCTTCCCACACTTGCGTGTAAATCTGCTTTTTTGTATAGACACGTCCTTTATTACTCGCTAAAAATGATAGCAAGTCAAATTCTTTACCTGTCAAGTCAATTTGTTTATCGTTTACACAAACAATACGATTATCTATATCTATTATCATTCCTTTGAGGATTAAATGGTGTTTATCTGGTATGTTGTTGAATTTGGTAAATCGGCGTATAAGAGAATCTACCCGTGCAGTCAATTCATTTATACTAAATGGTTTTGTCAAGTAATCATCTGCACCCGTTCGAAGACCAATTATTTTATCTTCTTCGCTATTTTTTGCAGTTAGCATTAAAACAGGTACATTGCTTACTTCTCTTATTTTTTTTAAGATACTAAATCCATCTAAATCAGGTAGCATAACATCAAGAATAATAAGAGAAAGATTGTCTTTCTTTTCATCCACAACTTTAAGTCCTTCACTTCCACTAAACTCTACTAGAGTCGATATTTCTTCATTATCCAAACACTTCTTTATAAGAGAACAGAGCTCTTTATCATCATCAATCATCAGTACTGTATTCATTGTTTCTCACTTTCCTTCTTTTTTAAAAAATCTTTCGGCAGTGATTTCTTAGCATATTTATATATCGTTCAATTTCTTTCTAATTTATAAACACCGTAAATTCGGTTTTCATCACAAAGCTGTTTAGTATTCTTTCTGCGCTTCATAACTTTTTAGATAATTATTTCACTGATATGTAGCCCCTTGTATTTTATACTAAATTATAGCTACGTATATATAATTTAATCTCTTCTTTTAATTATTTTTTGCTTATTAATTTATAATTGTTTCTTTATTTAAATATATATAATTATTATTTTATTTTCAATCTAAAGTTTAGTTTACTATTGTAACTTAATGGTATAGAATGATGAAATCAATATAGTTAACAAGCTATATAACAATATTGAGAGATAAAGTTAGAGACGTTAGTATAAGTCAAACTTAAGGTCCTTAACTTTATTTTGAATAAACAAATTTTATAGTTACTCTAATCAAATTTATAGATATAACTCCGACTAAAATTAGTATAAGTTTGGTTAATAATGTTGACTCAATTATAATTAATAGCCAAATAAGTAATCCAATCAAAATATATGATATACTTATTGATTTACGCAAATAAGATCTCTCCTTTTGAGAAAGTTTTTGCAAGCAAACTTCTGGTATTTCAGCAAACTTAAAATTATCTTTTACTAGAATTTGATATGCACTAATAAATAGAAATATACAGATTAACATAGTTAATATAAAACTAAACATAATATTCCCCCCTACGTTAATTAAAGTATATCAAAAATTATTCAATAAAGAGTTCATTAACATATTTTAAAAATACATTTAAAAGTAAATATATAACTTATAAGATAGAAAAAAT
>NZ_LBBT01000331.1 GCF_001006285.1 Paraclostridium benzoelyticum | reverse complement strand
AAATGGATTTGAAACTTATTTGTAATAAGTTTCAAATCCATTATTTATAAGCATAGATTTATTTGGGACTTGCATACATATCAAAATTATATTTAATAAATCAACAGATGATCCAAGAGCATTTAACAAGCATAACAAACAAGTATTAATAGTTAAAAATCCGAAAAAATTAAGTAACACTGGTAAAATAATAGATAATATAAAAAAAGGCATTATACTACTAATCAAAAATCTATACTTTGAAATTTGTTCAGATGTGTAAACGAACCCATAAAATGGTGTTATTCCTAGGTATACATTATCTGATTTTAATGCATTTGGAATAAATAATAAATGAATTAATTCATGTGCTATTGTAAATATATATACTTCTAGTAAGAGTGGTATTGAAAATATATTTATGTTTCGTAGCGTTAAAAAGAGTCCACTTTGAATATCGAAGTATTTGTATATACTTTGATTTATATTAAAAATAAGCATTAAATATATCGATATAGAAAAAATCATTAAGGGGATCGATACAAGTATAGATTTCCATATATTCGAAGGCTCTTTAACTATTGTCCAACCATAAGATAATAGTTGTTTTTTTAAAGATTGATCAGCAGTAGGAATTTTTTTTATAAATTTCATATTAAACCACCTTTTATAAAAGATTAAAAAATAATCTGACATCTACATAGGTGTCAGATTATTTTTTTATATTAACATTTTCTCAAACCTAATAATTTTATTATTTAATACTACCATTTTTTCTTATAAAAAGAGCTTTGTCTTTTTATATGAACAGAACGTGATCTATTCAAAGATTTTTTACAGTTTTTATACATACTTTTAGCAACTGCATCACCTAAAAATGAACCTACTTTCTCAGCGAAATCAAATCCCCCGTTTATCTCTTCAAGTTTTAAATTATTTAACTCCTCAAATTTACCGTTCATTAAAATACCCCCTACTTATTTTAGAAAATTTTTAAAACGCTTTTTATAGCTTTTATTAAAGCTCTTATTATAGCTTTCAGCACATTTTCCAGTTTCATTAATTGCACCTATAACAGTTAAAGCTCCTCCTAGGACTACCAAAGGATGAACACCCCCATTTACAGATGCTAATTCATTTTTACTTATTTCATTAAATTTTGAATTTTCCATAATCTACCTCCTCTTTTAAGTTAATAAAAGAGTAACATAAAAAATTAAAAAATATGATAAAAATGATCGAATAGTACATTTTCATGACTGAATAGTTTTTATTAAAACATTTAATCATAAAAATAGACCATTCATACAAAGTAAAAATTTATTTACTCCTATAGTTGAAGTCTCTACGTATCCAGTAATATATGAATTTATAAATTTAAAAGGAAGTCACTATCAATTGTATATGCATCTTAAACTTTTAATATCAAATGTGTTGAAAATAGATTGGTCTAACTATGAATATAGTTTTAATGGACTTGCACCTGTTTATAATGATTTTAATTAAATAAGTAAATATGAGAGTCTCTATTGCAATTCAGGTAGGTAATACAAAATATAATGATAAAAGAAAATTGTGTTATTGTTAAGCATAATATACCTATTATAGCAATCAAAAAGTCACTCTAACGGCAATAAGAGTGACCTAAATAAATAGATATTTTATTTACATAGAAACTTCGATCTATACCACTAGATTGTAGTTTCTTTTTTTTTATTTCTATATTTATATTATACTATAAAATTTAGAAAATTAAACACGAAAATTAAATAAACTATCAACACATTAAATTTTTCAATAATTTAAGTTTAATTGTATTTTGCCTATCTTACAAATTTGTTCGGCAGTCTTACACATTCTACATGATATCATATACTCAAATACTAAGTAGGAGAATTGAACATGAAACAAGATACGAAGGTTTTAATTGTAGAACTAACAAAACTTATAGTATCTATATGTTTAATCATTTTATATCTTAATCAACTAATGAAGTGATTAAAAGTGTATTTACTTTAAGTAAGACTTTTAAGGTGAGGTGCCAAAATGAAAAAGAGATACAAAGAAAATTTACTTATAACTTATAAATTAATACTTCTATTAATTTCCCTTATGATGGTTGTATATTTAATCTTAAAAAAATAAAAATCATATAAACTTAAATTTAATTAAAGGATTTTAAACTATTATATCGTAATTACTATTAATATAACTATTCCGAATACATTCGATTATTTTATTGACAAACCATAACTCAACTTGATAGACTAGTTATACAACAATTTCTAAATGAAATCTTGAAACAAATAAAATTACAAATACAATAACAATTTGTTAAACTAATTATTAAACAGATTATTATTGTATTTGTTTAACCATAGAGGAGGAAGTATTTTGAAAATATGTTCATTTTTTAATGTAAAGGGTGGAGTTGGAAAAACAACTTTAACAGCTTTAACAGCAATTAAATTAAGCAAGGAGGGCAATAAAGTTCTAATCATCGATGCAGATACTCAAGCAAACTTAACTCAGTTTTTATATAAAGTATCACATAGCGATAAAACGATGTTTGAAGCATTAACAGATAACTCAAGTGCAGATGAGGTTATAATTAAGTCTCCACTTCCAAAGTATTCAAATATAGATTTAATACCATCTGATTTAAGTTTAAGTGTTCTTTCTGAGTTTCTTACAACTAAGACTAATAGAGAGAAGTCAGTTTGGAGATGGTTCAAATCTAATATAGAAACTTTAAAAAATTATGACTATGTATTTATAGATTTATCTCCATCTTATGATCTAATTGCTAGAAACTTTATGATAGTATCAGATTCAATTATAACTCCTTTAGAATATCAAGATATTGCATCTATAAGAGGGTGCGAATTATTTTATAAGAAGTTTAATCAAGACTTAGTAGATATGGAAATGGAAAACACAGCTAAAAGAGCTGTAATTATAAATTCATACACTGAAAGAAAACTTTCTACTGCAGATATATTTAATGATTATTTAGATCAATTTGAAGATATAAAACAAGATCTATTAGAAAGCAAGTTAAGTGATACAACTTTAATTAAGAATGCGATATTAAATAAATTAGACATAGAAGATTATTGTAAAAAAATTAAAAGAAGCCATAAGGTTAGAGAAGAATTCGGGGAATTAATAGAAGAATTAAAAGAAAAGGAAGTGTTATAAATATGGGAATAGATAAATTTTTAGTAGATGAGGAAAAAGTGGAGTTACCTAAAAAAAATTATAAGTCAAAAGTAGATGACAAGTTAAAAACTAAATTCGAAGAAGAAGAGGTAAAGCCTAATTCAATTAACTTATTAGAAATGGAAGAAGACAAGAAATCAAGTAAGAAAGTTTCTATGTCTATATACTTTGATGAAGATGATTTAAAGCTATTAAAAGCTATATCAAAGTTTAAAAATACAACTGTAAACAAAACAGTAATGAGTATACTAGAAGGGCCTTTAGAAACAACTAAAAGCAACTTACCAAATGATTTTAACATAGATAAATTAGCAAAGGATTATGATAAAACTAGCAGAAACAAAAAGGCTAGAAGATAGTAATGCTAATGATTTAATTACAAGTTAAATAACAAACTTAAATTAAAATGGTGTAACAAATTATAAATCAAATACATTTCTATTTGATTTATAATTTGTTACACCATTTGTTAGTTCAAACTTTATTCAAATATATCTTATTAATTGTAGTATTATATAAGTAAAATTAAGTAACTAGTAAAAGTATATTACTCTTATTTAATGACTATTATTTTTAGAGATTTTTTCATAAAATATTTTATTTAGTAGGAAATCTAAAATATTTGTAGAATATCCATATAAATAGGCTTTTGATCAAATGATACAATCTAAAGCTTAAAGTGAAACGAATTTTTACAGGAGGCTATTTTTATGGATTTAAAAATAAGTGATTTACCTCCACAATTTGAAAGTATAGCTATGAAGGTTGGGATGGATATAACCAAGATGCTATTTAAAGAATTTGGAGGAACATCTGTGTACTTTCCTACTGAAAAGATGATATATAAAGATGCTCTTGATAGATAGATTATAGAAAATTTTAATGGATTTAATGTAAAAGAGTTGGCTAGTAATTACAATATGTCTGAGAGTTATATTAGATCTATTATTCGTAATAGTAGATAGTTATAATAATTAAAAATAGCTCACTAATCTAAAATATTAGATTAGTGAGCTATTTTTGTGGACATTTACTTAGCTATATAAAAAACTATTACTATAATTAACTTGTTAGTTTAAATTTTATATAGCTAATTAGTAAGTGACTTATCTATATAAAAAGGGATTTGGTAATTTCGTTAAATATATTTAATCAATTAATTATCTATATAAACTTATTATTGGTTTGCGACTTCTAATTCTGAGCTTACTAGCCCTGCTCCTACTGCTAATATAAATGGAACTATCATTAAACTTCCTAAAATTATTGTCATTTGTAATTCCTCCTTTTAGTTATCTTTCATTTGATAAGTTTATTATACAGCTATAACATTAAAAGAGCCTGACACAAAGCTTAAATAATCCTTACATTTTTGATAGGTACATTAACGCCTTACAAAACTGTACGATAACATCCATGATACAAATGATATTATAAGTACAAATAACAATAAACAAAGGAGAACTAAAACATGACACAAGGAATAATAATTAGCAAACTAGAGGCTATAGGTCGATTGATTATTCCAAAAGAGTTTAGGAGTACTTTAAAAATGAATAAGATGTCACAATCTAAAAAAGAACTCCATAGTGGTAACTGTTCATTTTGTGGATCTGATAAAAATCTAAATAAGTTTAAATCAATGGTAATATGTAAATATTGTATAAGTGAAATGAAAGAAGTAAAAAAATTTATGGGTAAATAAAAAGTTGAATTAGCTATTTCAGGTATTAAGATCTAAGAGATTTAAAATTTATGTAGTTTTGTATATTTTAGTTCAAAATTTATATATTTTAGTCCATTTTAAAATTTTAAATTATGATATATGTTATCTTTAAATAAATAAGAAAGATATGTTCTTTATTTAATAGTCTTGAAAGTGAGTGAGCGCAAATGTCAATTCTAGGTATATTAACAGCACTTTGCTTTTTTAAGCGAAGCAGAAAATTAAAAGAAACTAAAGATATTGAGAAATATGTATATTTATATTCAAGCAAAATCAAAGATAGAGATGGATACATAGAGTTATATTCTAAAATATATTTCTTAGATGGAGTAATTTTAATTGGGATTGAAATCTTTTATATATTAAATAAATATTTTTTTGATTTACCTATAGGTGTACTCGTATTAATATTTGGTGTAATTTTCATATCAGCTTTTATAGAAGCAATTGTAATTGATAAAAAAAGTAAAAAATTCATTTATTAAAAAATAACATCTTTAAATATGATAAAATGGATTTGCGATAGTATATACTTTAATTTCTACATTAGGAATATATGCATTGATATTACTTATAAAACCTTTGAAAATTTATATAAAAATAAATTCAAAAAATCAAAAAGAGTGGTTATATTGAAATGTAATAATTTCAATATAACCACTCTTTTTACATACAAAGTTTTATAAAACTACTTCAAATTTATAATTATTATCTATTAGAATATAATAACAATTATATTTTT